>CAZMXF010000067.1:0-10785 GCA_964570015.1 uncultured Oscillospiraceae bacterium
CATTTCGAACAGAAGCAGAAAGTGTTTTCGGGAGTGATTGCGACGATTCCAGAAGATTTGGAATCCTGTGGTACCTTGACAAAGTACATTTCCTTGTCCTCCTTCCGAGAGGAGTTTTTCTTCCTCTCACAAGTGCAGGTAATTTTTCGGGCGTTTTAAGTCACTTTTTCAAAATTTCCTGAAGACTTTTTGAAAAGGAGAATCATCACTGCTTCGAATTCCTGATATATCGGGCCATGTGCTGCTTCAGCTTCAGTAATCTCCTGTGGACTGTTTTCTGAGGAATCCCGGTCTCTTCCGCAATCTCATAGGTTGAGCATCCTTCCGCATGCATGGACAGGATGGCATCGCCTGAGGGACAGACTTTTCTTGCAAAGTCCAGCAAGCGTCTCGCTGCGTCTTCTTCTGAGACAATGTCTGCGGGATCTGCAACCTTCTCTGTCGGGGAAAAGTCACGCTTTGGGCCGTTCTCTGAACAGTGAAAATGATATTTTTCGTTATCCAGCGAAATCCTGATGCCTTCCTTGCTCCATCTGCACAGGCCACAGTCTCCGCAGCATGTCGCAAAACTGCTGTTTCCGCAGGTTCCTTCTTTACGTGCCTGATAAAACACCCTGTCCTTTGCCTGATCCCATGCTGTGCGCACTTCTTTTGTAACGGTGATCTTTTCATGATTGATGGTGATGTAGTATTCCTTCCTGATGTTTTCCACGGCTTTCGGCCTCCATTCGTTTTTGTCTGAATGGAGAAGCCAGGAAAAGAAGGGTGCTCTTAAAAGCGCTGCCAACCATTGCGAATTCTCCATTCGTTGGTTGCAGCAACCCTTGCCCGGGCTGTGCGGGGTATGTCAGCTGACCTTCAGCGGGCAAGCTTCGCGGATATGTGCACGTCGCGAAGGCTTCCTGTCAGCGTCCTCTATATCGTCCTTTTTCCGGATACTCCGATCGTGCTTGAGTCTCGCCTGAAGTTCATCGGAAAGAGGGCGGATACCAAATCTGTGATTCCGCCATTGCGGGAGAAAAAAATATGGCCAGGAATGCCTTCACCCTATGTGGTAAAAGCAAATCCTGGCCGTCCAGCAGCTCTGTGGATTCAGAATATTCAGTTCAGCAAATGCGTATCCGGTCATCAGATGAATACTGTTCACATAGAAAAGCTCGGTACGCTCACGGCGAATGACCGTGTAGGTACGCTCGTTAATAAACTCAATTTCGCCTCCAAGCGGGAGAATGATCCGGATCGTGCCTTTCTTGGTGACACTTTCAACAAGCCCTCTGTATGCATCAACTTTGCAAATCACATGCTGATCAATGTCTCGAATGGGTTCCATCCTGCTTACCTTGCCTTTCTTCAGTCATTGAGCAGCCGCACGGGAGTGGCAGGCGGCTGAATGGATGCATGCGCCTCAAGTGTCGCTTGTGAGCGACGCTAACCGGTAAAAAAATAAGGGAACGCGGGCTCAGAGGCATCCTTCACGATGCAAGGGAACCGGAAAGGTCATCGTCCGTCTCCTTTACGCGCCACATGATATCATGTCCCAAAATCTTTGTCAATAGATCCTCAGAAAAAAGTTGCAATTAAGCGACAGCTGTGCTATAATCCCTTTGTATTCAAAGAAAGGAGCGATGTCAGGTGCCGAATACCGAAGAATTAACACTCGGCCAGGTGATCAAAAAGAAGCGTTTGCAGCTTGGCATGAGTCTCCGCGATCTTGCAGGCAAAGTGGGCGTTCATCACGCAACCATTGACCGAATTGAAAATGACATGTTTAAGGTTGTTGATCCGACGACGCTGACAGCCATCGCTGAAACGCTGCATCTGGATCGTCTGTATCTCCTGTCGCTCAACGGCGCGGGAGTAAAGGATGAAGATATCCGGATCATCGCCCGTGCAGCCGGCAAAATGAGCGCGGAGCAGCGTCAGCAGATGCTGGAACTTCTGCGCAACTCTTTCAGCGAAGCGTTTATGAATACGGACAGCGATGACCTTGACGCTAAAGAGGATGAATACCTTGAAGAACGGATCTGATACGTTCGGAAGGGAAAAGGCAGTCCGAGTGTCCGCGGAACTTCTGCGGAGTGTCGGGACTGCCTTTTTCCCTTTAGATCTGAAAAAGTTGGTCGCCGCATTCAAAGAACAGATTTTTCTGTTCACTTATGAGGCGCTGAAAGACCAGGATGGCTGGAAATCCGCAGGCCTGAGCGTTGATCCGAAGAATGTGAGCAGAGACGGCTTCTGTCTGCGCCTGCAGAACTCGCTGATTCGCGCGGGTACGTCGCTCCTTCCCGGAAGCAAATGGAATGTCTTTTACGATCATACCAATCATGAAGCCCGCATTCGCTTTACGATCATGCATGAGGTGGGACACATCTTGCTGGGGCACCATCAGCAGCTGAATGTAAACGCATTGGTCGGCATGGAGAATGATCCAAGATATCAGCCGGCCGATGCTCAGGCGGATGCATTCAGCATCAGCGCGCTTGCTCCGGCCCCCGCGGTATACAGGCTACTCCGTGAGCACGGCTTTTCCTGCGTCATCAGGAAGGGCCTTCCGTCCTGGGAAATCACGAACCCGGATGCGATATTCCTTCGCGAACTGGGGACAACTCCGGATCCGGAAGAGCTGGTAATGACAGCCTTTGGCCTATCACAGACGGCAGCGCACAGAAGGCTGTTAGAGTTGGAATCAGATCTCAAGCTCTGGAAGAAGCTTGATCCTGATCTATATGCCGCTGTCGAGAGTATCCCTCATCGCTCCGGATGGTATTGCTGGGTATGTCATACCAGGCGACGCACCGCGTCCCTCTACTGCACTGGATGCGGCGCACATCATCAATACGAGTATAAGGACTTCGGGAGGTTTTCTCCTCCGGTCATCGGACTGCGAAAGAACGGACAGTTTGAATTCTGCTCCGTATGCGGAAATGATCAATATCCGGAGGATGCGCTTTATTGTCCGATTTGCGGCTGTTCCATCGTGAACGAATGTGAAAATGCCTTCAATACGGACGGCGATTTTATTCGTCTCGGGATGTGGGTGATCCGCGGAACGCATCGATGCAAGCCCTCTGATATTTACTGCGGAACCTGCGGCGTTGTGACGGATTTCGGCAGAAAGTACGGCCCGAAGGAGAACATGTGGGGTCCCAGCTCCAAGGAGCACAGGCGGAAGGCCGGCACAAGTTATCCATTGATGCTTGATGTGAAAGACGGCCGGCTTCAGGCATGTCCTGCATGCGGAAGCACCCGCACAATGCGGGACGGCCGCTATTGTGCTGACTGTATGCAGCCAATGGAGAATGTGTGTATTTCCGATCAGGGAAAATCGCATTCCTGCGGAGCGGAGGACAGGTATTGTCCCACATGCGGTCATCAAACTATTTTCTTCCGGGCAGGATTTCTCCCGGAATACAGGACAAGTGAAACTTTTCAGCGCTTGCTGAAAACCGAAAGCCGTCAGAGAAGCATGATGAAACAACCTCTTGTCATCAAGGATGACGGCAGGATTACCGACGCAAGGAAGGAAGAACAGGAATGGCTTCAATCCGTATTGTCACAACAAGAGCTCCCGGACTGATCCAGAGCTTATGGCACGAAATTGATCACGCACAGCATCCGGTCGTCCTGGTGCCGGAATCTTTTACCCTTGCCTGTGAGACGGAAATCATCAGCAGAAGCCGCGACGGCGGTATTTTCAACCTGAAAATCTTTTCGCCTTCTTCCCTGATCCGGGAGGTTCGGGAACTGACCGGTCATGGAAACAAGCGGCCGATCTCCGGAGACGGGCAGAATATGATCATTTCCCAGGTGCTGCATCACTGCCGGGACGAACTGAAATACTATCGGGATTCCGTCGCACAGCCAACGCTGGCCGCAAAAATCGCCGGACAGATCGATGAGTTTACCCGGGCCCGTCTCGATCCGAACTTTCTGAGAGAATATCAGCCCGCAAGCCGCCGTACCGGAGCCAAGCTCGAAGATGTCGCGCTGATCTGGGATGGGTATCAGCTGGTGCTGGACAAGGGGTTTGAAGACACAGTCGGACAATGGATGTCCGCAGTCAGCCAGATTCGAGCAAGCGGAATCATCCGGGGAAAGCAACTGCTGGTCTATGGCTTTGACTATATTACGCACGATCTCCTGAACCTGGCGGAAGCTGCCCTTGCGCCGGTGGAGGAAGGCGGAGCCGCTGAGGTCGTGATTGGCCTGATCAGCGATGATGTTGGCCGGGATCGGGATATTTTTAAATCCGCGAACGACTCCGTACTTGCGTTTGAGGACTACCTGAAAAGCCATGGAAAACCTTTTGTCACTCAGCAGGTGGAATACGTTCCCTCCGCTGATCCCGGCATCTCCTATGTAGAGAAAACCATCTACGCCACAGGCGCATTTGCCAGCGAGAAAATACGTCAGCGCAAAAAAGAAGTCGTTGTCATCCGGGATGATCCGAGCAAGGTAAAGAGCGCCGCCATGAAAGAGCTGGCGGAAACCTATGTGCCGGATATGTCCCACGTGCATCTGTACTATGCCCGGAACTCTTATCTGGAATGCCAACACGCCTGCCAGACTCTGATTGACTGGCATCAGGCAGGTATTCCGTGGGAGGATATGGCCGTCGCTGTCTGTGAACAGAATACGCTTCCGTCTCTGCTGCCGCTGACCATGGCCGCCGCGGGAATTCCGTTCAACGCCAAGCAGGATCAGCCGATCCTGATGAGCGGATACGCGCAGTATTTCCTTTCTCTGCTCCGTATTCTCCGGCTGAATTTCTGTCAGGAAGATGTGCTGCGGATGATCAAGACCGGCTTCACGGATCTGCAGCCCAAGGAAGCCATGGATATGGAAAACTATGCCCGCGAAAACGGAATCCACCGGAACCGCTGGCTGAAGCCCTTCCATATCCCTGAAAAGGAAAGCAAAAAGGCACAGGTTCAACTGCTGGAGGATCTTCGCCAGTTACTGATCGAACCCATTGTGGAGCTCCGGAAAAACCTGTCCCGAAAGGACTGCACCGGGAAGCAGGCAGCAACGCTGCTCTTCCAGTTCATTACGGATGCAGGCATCTACGACCGTCTGCTGGAGCAGGAGGAAACGCTGGCCGCCCAGGGCGATGATCTGGGCATTGACCGGAACCGGCAGGTGTGGACAGCCGTCAACGAGCTGCTGGACACGGTCGCTACCTTCATCGGAGATGAGCCGATTCCGCTGAAGGATCTGTGCGCCATGCTGGAAGCCTCCATGTCTTCCCGGATGATCAAGTCCCTGCCGCAGCTATCCAAAGCCGTCATGGTTGCGCCGCCGCAGATGTTCTTTTCCTCCGGCATTCGCTGCATGATCGTCATGGGCCTGCAGGAAAACGAAATCTCTTCCAGCGCTGCGATTCTTTCCGAACAGGAACGGAATCAGCTGGAACAGTATATTATCGAAGCAAACGAGGCATATTATCAGGAGCAGAAGCAGCAAAACGGATCAGCAGACATGACAGGCCGGCCTTACAGCAAGATTGGACAGTCCCTGATGGATCTGGCAGCCCGTCAAAAGCAGGATGTTTATCAGGCGGTCTCCATGGCCAGGGATCAGCTGGTGCTGTCCTGCTCCAGCGCAAGGCCGAACGGTGGAGTGATGACACCCTCCACTGCCTTTAAACGCCTGGCAAAGATTGTGACGGAAACGAATCCGGAAAACTATACAGGCGGCCTGATGAACCCGGATATCCGTCCTTTTGCTCCGGCTTTTGCCCTTGAATCGCTGGCTGTCCGCCTGCGGGAAAGCCGTGAAAACAAAGACCAGCTTTTCCAGGGCAGCGAGCAGGAGAACGAAACCTGGAAAAATGCGCTGGGCTCCCTTTATCAGTCTGAAGACTGGCGAAAGAAAGTCCAGGGCGTGCTGAAGGGGCTGCATGTAACAGTTCCGTCTGCCAGCATTACACCGGAACAGGCAAAACGGCTCTATATTACACATGGGTTTACCATCTCACGCATAGAAACCTTTGGCTCCTGTCCGTACCGACATTTGCTGCAGTATGGACTTGATCTGTTCCCGACAGGTTCATATGCGTTTCAGCGAAATGAGCAGGGTACCTTCAACCATGACGTGATTCAGCTATTCCTGAACGCGGCCATGAAACTGCCGGAGTGGCCGAACCTTTCGGAGGAAACCCAGACCCGTCTGCTGAACCGCATCCTGAAGGAACGGGTCAAAAAGTGGGACGGAGGAATATTGACTTCCGATACCCTGCACCGCTATCAGGGAGCCGGCATCATTCGCGGCGTACGCACCGCCATTCTCAGTATGATGCGGACCTTCCAGCAGGATAAACACTTCCTGCCCATGGCTACCGAGGTTCCCTTCGGAACGCCTGATGAAACAGGCCGCACCCGGATTCCTGCTATTCAAATCAGAACATCCGACGGTGAAACTGTTGCCTTCTCCGGCCGAATTGACCGGATCGATCAACTGGAAACTGAGGACGGAACAAAGTATTTCATGATCGTGGACAATAAGATGTCCACGAAGGAAGTGAAGCAGAATTCCATTGTGGCAGGCCTACAGCTCCAGCTGCCGCTGTATATACGGGCAGCGCAATCCGGTCTTACGCAGTATCAGGCGGCAGGCGGACTGTATCAGCCCATCAAGGACGTACTGGTCGAAAGCGAAGATCAGGCGCAGGTCTATGCCGGTAT
The DNA here is from genome assembly GCA_964570015.1 of uncultured Oscillospiraceae bacterium. Classification (GTDB taxonomy): domain Bacteria; phylum Bacillota; class Clostridia; order Oscillospirales; family Oscillospiraceae; genus Limivicinus. Next base: position 6,684 of record CAZMXF010000067.1, read on the forward strand.
CGACAAAGAGCTTCGCATGGCAGGCATGATCTTGGACAACAAGGGCGTGCAGGAAGCCATGAAGCCGGTAAAGATCGCAAAGAAATCCGAAACCAACGATATCATTTCATCTGTCTCGCCGGAAGAAATGGCAGCGGTAATGGACTGCGCGGTGGATGTGGTCACAGAAAGAGTCAACCGGATCCGTGCGGGGGAAGCCATTCCGAAACCGTTAAAGGACGGTCAGGAGTCGCCCTGCTCCTGGTGTGATCACCCGGATGCCTGCATTTATGACAGCACCATACCGGGATGCAGGATTGTCGAAGTGGATCACAAGCACAGGATTGAAATCCGGCAGCTCTGATACCGTTCGAGCTAAACTGATTGCGATACATGGAGGAAAACATGGCAACTTCCTTTAACGCTTCCCAGCGGGAAGCCATAGAAGCTCAAAACCAGAATATTCTGGTTTCCGCAGCAGCTGGTTCGGGAAAGACGACCGTTATGGTGGAAAAGATCAAGGAAACCCTGATCCGAAACCCCGGGGTGTCTATTTCCCAGTTTCTGGTGATCATCTTTACCAAGGATGCTGCCCAGAATATGAAGGACAAGCTGCGCAATCTCCTGGAAAGCGCCGCGATGGAAGGAAACGAAGCCGCGTCCAAAGCGCTGAGCGAAATTGAGACGGCTACGATCAGCACCATTCATTCCTTCTGCACGCAGCTGCTGAAGGAATATAACGACAACGCCGGAGCAAGCATGAATCCGCGTGTGCTGAAAGATGCGGAAAAGAAGCATATTCTGGACGAATGCTTTTCTGACGCGGCAGAAGCGATCCTTGGCAAGGACAGCAAATGTTCCGCGGAAGACCGCCGGGCGGTGGGTTCGCTTCTGACTGCTTTCTCCCTGGAAGAGATCGGAAAAATGGTGCAGGATCTCTATAACGTACTGATGGGAATCCCGGATCCCTTTGCATTTCTGGAGCAGATTGTTCAGCATCCGCCCTATGATCTGTGGAATCGGGAAATCCTGAATTCCATCGATCTCGATGTGCTTGGCCTGGAAGAATGCCTGCGGAAAGAATCCGATCTTTTACAGAATCCGCTGGCGCTAGCCGCCTACAGTGATGTATATGAGGCAGACTCGCAGCTCATTGCTTCTTTCCTGGAATCCTTTGAAAGAGCCGAAAGCGCATCAGACAAACGGGCACTGCTGGATCTTCAAGATGCACGACCCGAACTATCTCCAGAGAATCCGCGCCATCTACCAGACCAGCGAGAACCCAGGGCAGGACCTGATGAAATATCTGAACACTTTGACCAGCGGTCTGGACATGTCAAACGTCCTGGGGCAGCTGCTGTCCAAGTCCTTCGCCAGGCTCAAGACCAGCATCCACATCTGGGTGCTCGATGCCTTCTCGCCCATCTACGACCAGCTTGTGTCCTGGACAAGCTCCGCCGCCGACTACCTCTCCGCGAAGAACAACCCGTTCTTCCAGGGGCTTGAGGACGTGCGGGACTTCCTGCTTGGGCTGGCGACTGCGGTCAAGACAGCCTGGGACGCGCTGGGGCCGGTGCAGGGGGTCGTGCTCTCCCTCGCGCCGAAGCTGGCCGCAATCGGCTCCGCCTTCGCCACGGTGGCGACCGCCGCGTACACCATGAAGCTCGCCATCGGCGGGGTCAGCGCGATGATGGCCTCGCTGGGGGCGGCCGCCGGCCCCGTCGGCTGGGCGCTTGGGGGCGCGGCCGCGCTGATGGTCGCCAGCGACGTGACCAAGGCCGCGGGCTCGACATACGTGGACAAGGAGGAGGAGAACAGGGCGGGGGAACTGAAAAACTACTGGGATGATTTTTCCTACACTTTCCAGATGATTCTGGAAGGGGTTAAACGCTACGCGAAGTCCTTTATGCAGTTCATCGGCTGGCTTCTGGATTCGCTGCGCATCTGCTTCCTCAACATCTGGAGCGCGTTCAACACCATCCCGCCGCTGATAGGCCTGGCCATCGGGAAGATACGGAAGGCCTTCGGGAAATTCATGGAGTTCCTGCATTTTGACTATAAGACCGTCGAGGAGGAGCCGCTGCACACCCTTCCGCTGAGGCTGAGGAACTATTTCGACACAAACGGCAGGACGGCGGTTCCAAACACGGTGCAGACCGCCTATGTCATGGACAACGGTCTGCGGAAGGAGCTTGGCGGCTACCTTGCGAAGGCCGACAGCATCCTGGCGAAGAACGCAAGGAGCATCAGCGAGGCCTTCAAGATGGGTAGCACGCAGAAGGCCGAGCAGTGGATAGCGCACACGTATTCGCAGGTCGAGAATGAGGCGAAGAAGCTATCCCCGGAGGCGCGGTGGTGGCTGGAGCGGAACCGAAACGGGAATCTTCCCCCCCAGGAGCTTGCGGCGAAATTCGCAAAGGAGGAGAGCGACCTGAAGAAGCCGGGCCTGCCGACCTTCGAGCAGGTCATCAGGCAGAATTTCAGGCCGATTCCGCTGGAAGACGCGGAGCGGAACTATTTGGCTCCAGCCTATGACGCGCTGAACTCAATTTACGACGGCAGGATGGAGAAGGACGTGATAGATGGGCTTGTCAGGCGAAACAACCCAAACTACATCACAGAGGAGCAGCAGGGGAAGGAGCTGAAGGAGCTGAAGGCGAAGCCGCAGGCCTCCCGCTTCGTGGCGAAGGGGGAGAACTTCGAGACGGCATCCAGAACCGCCGAGACCGAGTACAGGAGGCTGCTGAATGTCCAGCGTCAGCTGCTGGACATCAGGGAGAGGTACGAGACCGAGGCCAGGCAGTACGTCGGCGGAGACCGCGCACCCGACGCGGCCGCGAACATCCAGCTTGAGGCCACGAGGAGCAGGATAGAGAAGCTCCTTGCCTCCGAGGACGCCACGTTCGGCGACGAGACCCTGAAGGGAATCAAAAAAAACATCGACATGTGGAGCGACGCGGAGCACCAGGCTCTTCCGACGCAGAACGAGAACATCGAGAGGTATCAGCAGGAGTACATCGCCCGTCTGCGCGAGCTCACTGCGGAGATGCGGAGGCAGATTCCGCAGGCGGCTGAACTCGCCAAGGCGGAGGCGGAGCGTGTGGCTTCGCTGAAGCGCGCCGACGCGCTCTCAAAGGAGGCCGACAAGTACGAGGGGAAGAACTCTGGTCTGCTCGGGAAGATGTCGGGGCTGGCGACCGGCGGGGAGGCGGAGCGGCTTACCCAGATGCAGAAGATAGGGGAGATTTCGGCGTCGCTGCGCTCCTACCGCCGCGAACTCGCCGGCAACGCCGAGACCGAGGCCGAGGCCAAGGCGCGCCTCGCCCAGGAGCAGAGGAACTACAACGACCTCCTCCCCCAGGCCATCGAGGCGTCCGAGAGGGAACTGGAGTACCAGCGGCGGCTCCTGGACCTCCGGCAGGACGGCGGCGCCGTCGCCGCCGTCAAGGCCGCCATCCTCGCCCAGACGCACCAGGTCTCCTCCGCGTTCGACCAATGGCAGGGCCTCGCGGTCAAGGCCATCGGCGCGGTCCAGTCATCCCTCTCCGACACCCTGTTCAACGTCATGACGGGCGATTTCAAGTCCTTCGGGGACATCTTCAAGTCATTCGTTAACACAATCATCCGCGCCTGGACCGACATGGTTTCAAAGATGATAGTACAGTGGGCGATGCTTCAGCTTGCGATGGGGCTTGGCTTCTCCTTGATGAGTGCGCCAGCGCCAGCCGCCAGCAACGCCACCTATTGGCGCGGGGATTCACTGGCGTATGGCTCCATGGTCACGCCAAGCGCAAACGGGAACGTGCTGGCCGGAGGCTTCCACGCCTTTGCCAGCGGCGGGGTCGTCGGGGGCGGCGGGAAAAAGTCGCCTGTTGTGGAATTGCCCCAAATGCCTGGCGTGAAGACCGCCTTCGACGCCTTCGCCAATGGCGGAACAGTCCACAGCCCCACCCTGGGGCTGGTCGGGGAGGGCAGGTACAACGAGGCCATTGTCCCGCTTCCCGACGGACGCTCCATTCCCGTGGTGATGAAGTGGGCCGCTCCGTCTTCGCAAGAGGAACAGACACAAATGGTCAATGTTCTGGCCATGCCGCAGAAGATGGATGGTCAGCAAACCACCCTG
>CAZMXF010000068.1:0-10665 GCA_964570015.1 uncultured Oscillospiraceae bacterium
GGATGATTCAGAACAATGACTCCCTAATGATGGAGAAGATCCGTTCATCCATCAACAACACTATCCCTCTCTGGAAGAATCAGATGGTTCTTGCCATGAGTCTGTTCCACTCTGATCAGGCGATGAAGGCCCAGCGTGAGGTAACGAATATGACCAATCAGCTTCTGGAAGCAAATGCGCAAGCACTACATCAGGGCAGCGTGGATGTGGCCCGTGAATCAGAACGTGGTATTGTTGACATGGAGACCCTGATCAAGACCAATGAAGAACTCATCAAGACCCTCGATGAGGTCCGCCAGATCCAGAATGACGGTCGTACCCGCAGGGCCCAGGCTGAAGAAGAGCTCGCCCGTATTGAAGGCGAACTGAAGCAGAAGCTTCTTGATATGCAGGGATGAAAAAGATTATTTATAATCCCATTTTCGCCATAGTTCTGACCGTAGTGCTTATGATCGTCTCGGTTCTGCTGAATACCAGAGTCAAGCTTGGAAGGCAATGCGAAACTCTCTGCAATCAGTTTTACGGAGATGGCATGATTGCAGATTCACTCGAATCTCTGTGCAGCGCTTCGGAACAGCTGGTAATCCTCGGGGAACGCTACCAGCTTGATGAAGCTGATGATGCAATGAGTTCGATTCGATCCATCAGGGCAATGCTGCAACAGCACAGTTTTGAAGCGGAAGATATCTATGACCGGTATTATGAGCTGCTGAAAAGCACTTTCTCTCTGGAAGGCATTTTAGCCCGCTCTGCGCTTTCTGAAGAAGATGCCGGCACCTTTGTCAGCGCACAGCACAGCGCAGCGGAGGCCAAGGCCGCGATCGACAATTCTTCATACAATGAAGTGGTTCGTACCTTTCTGAACAGGAACCATCGTTTCCCCACACCTCAGCTTGCTTCAGTCAGCGGAGTCAATATGCCGGTATTGTTTGCCTGACCATTCTTTCTTATCTTTACCAATCTGAAACAGGAGTAATCGAAATCATGTCTATAGCAGAAGGAAGAGCATATTTTCGTGCACTCGGTCTGGAGGACCGTGTTCAGGAGTTTACCGTATCCTCGGCCACTGTGGATCTGGCCGCCGCCGCCCTCGGTGTGGAAGGCGCCAGAATTGCAAAAACACTTTCTTTCAAAACAGCGGATGGCTGTATGCTGATCCTGGCAGCCGGTGACGCACGTATTGACAATCATAAGTTTAAAGATAAATTCCATTTCAAAGCTAAGATGCTCTCTGCGGATGAAGTCCTGGAGCTGGTCGGTCATCCCGTCGGAGGTGTATGCCCCTTCGGTATCAAACCCGGAATCCCGGTTTATCTTGACGTCAGCATGAAGCGCTTTGAGACTGTTTTTCCCGCCGTCGGCAGCGGAAACAGTGCCATAGAGCTGAATCTGGACGAACTTTTTGAATATTCTAAAGCGCTGGAATGGATCGATGTATGTAAGCTCCCGGAGGAATAAGCCGCGCTTAGATTCATCGTCTCAATCATCTCAGGAATCTCTTTTACGGAACGGAGAAGGAGTAATCCTTATGGATGCCCCTTCTCCGTTTTCGTGTGCTTATCTAATAAGTCAATATAAGATACCATATCTTTACGCATGCTCCTTCAGCCAGTTTTTCAGATACAGTATCGCCTGACGATAGCCTTCAAAGCCCAAACCTGCAAAAGTCTTGATGCAGGCCATGCCCGCATACGAGATCTGTCGAAAGCTCTCCCGGCTTCCAACAGCAGAGAGATGGACTTCCACCGCCGGAATCGCTACGGCTTTCAAGGCATCCAGAATTGCAACGCTTGTATGCGTGTACGCCGCTGGATTGATGATGATTCCATCTGCATCCTGATATGCTGCCTGAATCCGGTCTACGATCGCGCCTTCATGATTAGACTGAAACAGCACCGGTTCAATGCCCTCTTCATGGCAGCAGTCGAAGATAAAGCGCTGCAGAGCCCGGAAATCCTGTGCTCCGTAGATATCCGGTTCACGGATGCCGAGCATATTGATGTTTGGTCCATTGATGATCAAAAATTTCATTTCAGTACCTCCAGGATTTCGAGTACCGTTTCTTCCGGTGTTCCGTCATTCGAGACTGTCACATCCGCGAAGCGGGCATAGAAAGGTTCCCGCGCTGTTGCCATAAGCCGGAGATCCGCATTCTGAGACAGCGGTCTCCCCTCCCGTGCGAGTTTTGTAAGATCGCGCGTAATCCGGATGATCGTCCCGTTTTGGTGGAGAAGCGGATAATTCTCCTCACGTGTCACACAGCCTCCGCCGGTAGAGATTACCAGCCCGGAACGTTTTCCGAGCTCAGAGAGTACCGCCGTCTCCCGGCGACGGAAGCCATCCTCCCCTTCAGCAGTGAAAATCTCGGGAATCGTGCATCCGGCGGTTTTTTCTATTTCCTGATCAGCCTCTACACATTCTCTCCCAAGCGTTTTCGCCAGCTGTTTTGCAATCGTGGATTTTCCAGATCCAGGCATTCCGATCAGGATTACATTTTGCATCTCGGCACTTAGCTTCGAAAAGATGCGCTCCAGTTCTCTGTCAGGATGTTTCTGCCCCAGGAAAATCTCTGATGCCCGCACCCCCTGGGCTACCAGCATTCTGAGGCCGCCTGCACAGGGAATGCCGAGTTCCTCCGCCTGCAGCAGAAGCGCCGTTCTCGCCGGATTGTACACCACGTCCAGCACTGCCTCCAGATTGGAAAACGGATTCAGATCCAGTGCTTTCTCTCCGTTTTTCGGATACATGCCCAGCGGAGTCGTATTCACGATCAGTGCGGCATCGCTGTGGAGTTCAGACACATTCCGATAGTTGATCTCTCCCCTTCTCGACACAACGACTACTTCCGCTCCATGAAGCCGAAGGCAGGCACAGACAGTAGCCGATGCGCCCCCGCTTCCGAGGACCAATGCTTTTTTTCCCTCCGGGACAAAACCGGTTTTCTGCAGCAGTGTCTCAAATCCATAGGCATCGGTATTGTCACCAAGAATACTTCCGTCAGGACGTCTCAACAGTGTGTTCACGCTTCCGATCTGTTTTGCCAGTTCTGTCAGTTCATCGCAGAACGGAATCACGGTCTTTTTATACGGAATGGTCACGTTTAAACCATGCCAATTCCCTTCCCGCACAAACGATTCTACTTCGTCGGGTGTCTTTTCATACAGCAAATACTCGTAGTCGGACAACTCCGCGTGAATTCGCGGTGAATAACTGTGTCCCAACTTTTCCCCGAGCAAACCGCATTTCATTTAAACCACCTCACTGTAACTTCCGAGGTATTCATACTCCTCACAGATGTCGCCGAGTTCTCCCATCAGCTGGATAAACTTCGGTGAATAAACGGATGTGTCCAAATCAAAATAGAAGCGGTACTCCCAATTTCTTCCCGGAATCGGACGACTTTCAAGCTTGTGCATGTTTATACCGAGCACATAAAACCGCGCAAGCACATGATGCAGAGTACCGGGCTCATCCCGAATCACCATCATCAGGCTGGTGTGGTCTGCGCCGGGATAGATCTCAAGGTTTTTGGAAATACAGATAAACCTTGTGTAGTTGTTGTCCGAATCCTGGACAGATCCCATGAGGATTTCCAGACCGTAAAGCTTTGCACAACTGCGGGAAGAGAGCGCCGCAACTCCCGGATCATTCGATTCCGCAACCATTTTGGCAGCTACCGCCGTGTTTTCACAGGGGATGATCTTTGCATTGGGAAAGCGCTGAAGAAAAGAAGCGCATTGGGTCAGAGCCTGTCCGTGAGAATAGATTTCACGAATGTCTTCTTCTTTGGCTCCGGGACGGACCAGAAGATTGTGATCGACCTTGATCCGTACGGAACGAACAATCCGAAAGTCATGCTTCACCATCAGATCGTAGACTGCGTTCACGGTACCGGCCGTAGAATTTTCAACGGGAATAACACCGTACCGGCAAAGTCCCTTTTCCACTGCGGTGAACACTGCATCAAATGAGGAGAAATAAAAAATACTCGGACGCAGGAAGAGTTTCTCGCAGGCGATTCCGGAGTATGCACCCTCGACCCCCTGGCAGGCCACGACGGCCTTTTCCGGGAAGAGCTGCGGTGTATCCCGAAGTGCTGCCTCAATGGCTCTGGTTTCGGGGCTGTCCCGATGCAGAATTCGGTTTTGTCTGCTGCGGGACAATTCCATCAGCATGGAAAAAAGAGTAAAACTATAATCCGAGAGTTCCGGGTCACTCATTTCCTCAATATGCTGAAGCTTCTCCTTTTCCCTTCGGGCATCGAGCACCGGCAGACTATTCTCCTGTTTCCAGGAAGCAATCTCCACGGCAATGTCCATTCTCTCAGTAAAGAGATGCAGGATCTCTTCATCAATCTCATCCAGTCTTTTTCTGTAATCGCTCAGTTCCATGTATCATTACCTCTCAGAATCAGATCAGACAGTGAAACGGCTGCAACAGCTTCGACAACCGGTACGGCGCGCGGTACGATACAGGGATCGTGCCGTCCAGTGATCTCCAGAATCTCCGGCTGCATGCTTTCCAGATTGACGCTGCGCTGCGGTTTGGCAATAGACGGAGTTGGCTTGAAAGCAACCCGAAACACAATCTCTTCCCCGTTCGTAATCCCCCCCAGGATTCCGCCGGCATGGTTGGTACAGGTATGTATTGAGCCATTTTGAATGCAGAATTCATCGTTGTTTTCGCTGCCGTGCATTTCGGCCGCTGCAAACCCGGCTCCGAATTCAATTCCTTTGACTGCCGGCACCGCAAACATCAGTTGTGCAATCCGGTTCTCCACGCCGTCAAATATCGGATTTCCGAGTCCAGCCGGTACTCCCCGCACGACACATTCTACGATACCGCCTACAGAATCCCCTTCGCTGTGTGCCTCAGCTATCGTCTTCTGCATACACCGGGATGCTTCGTCGGAAACCGCCGGGAAAAGCTTATCCGCCACAGAAGAGAGAAATGGCGCATCATCCGTTACATTAGCAATCCGGAGAATTCTTGCATTCACAATTATCCCCTGTCGTTCCAGAAACTGAAGCAGGATTCCTCCGGCAATACAGAACGGAGCAGTCAGGCGTCCGGAAAAATGTCCTCCTCCGTAATAATCCTGAAATCCGCTGTACTTTATCTGAGCGGTGTAATCTGCGTGTCCCGGTCTCGGAATAACACGCAAAGACTCATAGTCCTTTCCCCGTGTATTGCGATTACGGATCAGGGCCGTCAGCGGTGCACCGCAGGTGATTCCGTCTTTCAGGCCGCAAAGGAACTCAGGTCTGTCTTCTTCACGCCGGGGGGTAGACCAGTCGTTCTGTCCCGGAGCTCGGCGATTCAAAAACTTCTGCAGCCTGTCCGGTTCAACCGGAATCCCCGCCGGCAAGCCATCCAATGTCATGCCGATAGCTTCGCTGTGGCTCTGACCGAAGATTGAGAGATGCAGCGTTGAGCCATTAAAAATACTGCTCATCCTGTTTCATCCTTTCCTGTGAATGAATAGAACGATCGGGCCGTTCACCCTGCCTCCGGAACTGAATGCAGCTTCTCAAAATCGCGCCAGAAAGCCGGATAGGATTTTTCCACACATTCAGCCTTTGGAACAATAACAGGTTCAGAACATAAGACTGCTGCCACTGCGGCACTCATGGCGATCCGGTGATCATTAAATGCGTCGATCTTGCCGCCGCTGAGTCTGCCGTTCCCATGGACGATGATGCCGTCCGGCAGTTCTTCTGCTTCCCCGCCGAGACTGTGAATAAGTGCTGTTGTTGCTTTCAGACGGTCCGATTCTTTCCAGCGGAGTCTGCTCGCTCCGGTTATTCTCGATGTTCCCTCCGCGCCGCATGAGAGGATAGCCAGCACCGGTACAAGGTCCGGAATCGCCATGGCATCGATACTTAGAGGGCAGCGGGTTCCCTGCCTGACGGAGATGCAGTCCTGATCGGTCATGATCTCTGCACCGAATTCACGGAGAATCTGCAAAATCTGCCGATCGCCCTGAACGGATGAAGGATTCAACCCGCTGACCCGGATTCCGGTTTCGGACAGGGCCGCTGCACAGAGGAAAAAAGCCGCATTTGACCAGTCCCCTTCTGCCCGAACAGTCTGCGGCAGGTGCGGTGTCTGACATCCGCTGATTGTCCAGGTTGACTTATTCTCCCGGACAAATCGTACATCCGCCATATGAAGTACTTCTTCTGTCAGCCGTACATAGGCAGCCGACTCCATTTCGCCTTCCGTCTGCAGCCGGCTCTCTCCCGAAAGGATCGGTAATGCCATAAGCAACCCGGAAAAATACTGAGACGATATATTCCCGGGAAGCCGGAACATCCCGCCATCCAGTTGCCCTTCACAGTGCAGGATCTGACCTTCCCTGCGCAGGGACATTCCGTGCTCCCGAAGGAGTTGATCGAATGGTGCCAGCGGGCGTTCGGAAAGGCGGCCTTCCATATGGAAATCTGCCTGTCTGCCAAGTGCTCCCGCAAGCGGAATCAGGAAACGCAGAGTAGATCCGCTCTCTCCGGCTGGAAGAAAGGCTTTTTCCGTTTGTTTCTGTTTTGCGATCGGTGTAATCCGCAGTTCTTTCTCCCCCGCCCGGATATCGGCCCCAAGTGCATTCAGGCAGTCAGCTGTCGCCCGTATGTCCCGTGACAGGCCGTCGTATCGGATCGTCATTTTCTCCTGTCCGAGCGCTGCACAAATCAGCAGTCGGTGCACAATCGATTTGGACGAGGGAATCCTCACGTCTCCGAAGCGCATCCCGGGAAGAATGGTCTTAATCATAAGCCGCCTCCAGCCATTCCCTCAGCTGCACGAGGTCAACGGGGACCGGCTCACACCAGCCGATCCCGAGCGGCACAATCAGCGCGAGTTTTCCGGACGAAATTTTCTTATCCAGCAAAAGCAGCTCATATAGTTCATCCGCTGTGTAGTCGGTTCGCACAGGAAGCCCGAATGAACCAAGGATGTCTGTAACCGCATCTCTGGATGCACTGTCCAGCATCCCCATATTCACAGCTGCACGCGCGATCATCGCAATTCCAATCGCCGCAGCCTCTCCGTGGAGAAGCTGATATCCGCTTTTCGCTTCCACCGCATGACCGAAGGTATGCCCGAGATTCAGCAGCCTGCGTCTTCCGTAATCATGCTCGTCTTCCGCGACGATGTCCGCTTTCATCCGGATACAGGTTTCTATGATGTCTTCCTGTGAGAATTCTTCCCGCTGCAATGTATCGAACAGGTCCGCGTCTCCGAGGATGGCATACTTGATCACTTCTGCATATCCGGCCCTCAGCTCCCGTTCGGGAAGCGTAGAAAGCGTGTCGGTATCGCAAAGAACAGCAGCTGGCTGGTAGAAGGCCCCAACCTGGTTTTTCGCTGCGGGGAGATTGACCGCTGTTTTGCCTCCGACAGACGAGTCCACTGCCGCCAGCAGTGAGGTCGGAATCTGAACATAGGCAATTCCCCTCTGATAGGTCGCGGCTGCAAAGCCTGTAAGATCCCCGGTTACACCGCCGCCCAGTGCAATCAGGCAATCCGATCGGCTCAGCTTATAAGCTGTCAGGGCGTTGAGCAGTTCTCCGTAGCAGGCAAGGCTTTTAGTCTCTTCCCCGGATGGGAACACAACAGACTCTGTTTTGATCCCGTTCTTCTGCAGACTCTTAACAGCACGCTCTCCGTAGAGTGGAAACACATGCTCCCCGGAAACCACCACAGCCCGGCCGGCCCGCGTGCAGGCTCTGACTTCTTCTCCGAGATGATCCAGAAGCCCCGGCCCAATCTTCACCTCATAAGACGCTGAGGGAGCATTGACCGAAACCATCTTCATTTTCCGTCTACCTCTTCCTTGATCCGCTTTCCTTCATCCAGAAGTGTGATCAGTTCTTCCCGGTTGTTTTCTTCCATTGCCCGGCGATAGGCGTCCAGATGCCGGATGAGTCCATTGATTTCCGAGAGAAGATAATCTTTGTTCTCCAGAAACAGTTCAGCCCACATTGGCGCATTGAGCCATGCAACTCTCGTCAGATCCTTGTAGCTGCCTGCAGAAAACCCGTGGTGAATACGGGAAGTGGGACTTTTCACATAGGCATTGGATACCACATGGGCAAGTTGCGACGTAAAGGCGATCATTTCGTCGTGCTTCTCCGCTGTCGTAACCGAAATGCGGCTGAATCCAGCCGGCGAGAGCAGCTCCTTTACGTGCCCCAGAAGGAAGATGTCATCATACTTCGGCGGTACAATGACCAAAGGAGCGTTGTGATACATCGTCGCTTTCGCATATTTGTATCCGGAATACTGTGTCCCTGCCATCGGATGACCTCCGACAAAGAGGAAACCAAATTCTTCCGCGATCGGGAAGACTGCTTCGCAGACCACCCGTTTGGTTCCGCAGCAGTCCATCACCAGTGGTTTTTTTCCAAAGTACGGAGCAAAATCCCTGATAGCCCGGATAGCCGCCTCCGGATAGATCGTCACGAGCACCAGGTCGCAGTCGCCTACGTTCTCTCTGGTCAGTTCTCCGTTGACATCTCCGGACAGAATTGCAAATTCGAGGACTGATTTTGTACGATTGGAAGCAAAGACCTCCCAGCCGGCAGCGTGGTAAGCTTTGGCAAAGCTCCCTCCGATCAGTCCGAGGCCTACAATCCCTACTTTCTTCATGCGACGATACCCCGCACAGCACGAATCTTCTCCGCCAGTTCCGCAAACTCTTCCGGTCTCAGAGACTGCGCACCGTCACAAAGAGCGTGGATTGGGTCATTGTGGACCTCGATGATCAGGCCGTCCGCTCCTCCGGCAGTAGCAGCCAGGGCCATGGGTGGAACCAGTTTGGCAATCCCAGTTGCGTGGCTTGGGTCCACGATCACCGGCAGATGGGTCAGCTGATGGAGCATCGGAACCGCTGCCAGGTCGAGAGTGTTTCTGGTGTAATCGGAAAATGTTCGGATTCCGCGTTCACAGAGCATGACACGCTCGTTTCCGCTGGCCATGATATACTCCGCACTCATCAGAAGTTCCTTCAGTGTATTGGCAAGGCCGCGTTTCAGCAGGATCGGTTTGTCCAGATGCCCCAGCTCTCTGAGCAGGTCAAAATTCTGCATATTTCTCGCTCCGACCTGAATTACATCCACATCCTCGAACAGTGGGAGATCCATAATATTCATTAGTTCAGTCACAATCGGAAGACCTGTCTCCTGCCGGGCTATCTTGAGAAACTCCAGGCCGGTGGCTTTCAGTCCCGCAAAATCATAGGGAGAGGTACGAGGCTTAAATGCGCCTCCACGCATCAGTTGTGCTCCAGCTGCTTTTACGGCCTTTGCCACCGTGACAATCTGTTCTTCGGACTCAACGGAGCAGGGACCGGCGATCATGACGAAGTTTCCGCCGCCGACCTTTACATCACCGATTTCCACAACCATGTCTTCGGGGTGGAATTTTCGGTTGCAGCACTTAAACGGCTCCGTCACTCTTTTTACGGAGTCGACGATCTCCAGGCTTTCGACCAGATCGATATCGACCGTTGTAGTGTCACCGATCAGTCCGAGGACAGTCTGAAATTCACCGTCTGAGATGTGGATTCTGAGACCCAGTGCCTCCAGCCACGCTATCAGTTGTGCCTTTTTTTCTTCCGATACTCCGTGCTTTAATACGACAATCATCTTGACCCTCCAAAATAAAACCGCACAGGATAACCTGTGCGGCAATTCTCAACAATCCGAGTTTTTTGCACCACAAATTATCCTTACCGAAGCTTGTCAGTAAAGTAATAATAATAGGATGCAAAACGGATGGCTTTCATTTTCTTTCCTCCGATAACGGAACTGCAAGTAATATAGTCCAAACTATATGGATTGTCAAGTAATAATTATCTGAAAGGGGCAAACTCAAAGTACTCCGATCAGAACAAGGAACAATAGAATGAAGGTTATCAGAATTGCCAGAGCAAACAGCGTAAATCCGACATTGAAATGTCCCTTCTGGTCTCCGCTTTTACTTGGCTCGGCCAGATGGGCCTTGCGCAGGGCGTTGACGATCGGCTTGTACAGCAGCAGTGTGAGTCCGGCGTTGATTCCGCCCTTTGTCAGGTTGAACGGCAGGAAAACCGTCATCAGCATTCCGGCTACCGTTTCTCGGGGAACTCCCATATAAAACGGTGTGATAATATAGTTCCAGAGCAGCATCGCCACGACCATTGCGAGCACACCGAATGTCAGCCCGATCACCGCGTCTTTCTGTGTCCGGTGCTTCTGATAATACCAGGCTGCAGGAACCGCAAACGCACAGGTCGAAACGATATTCATCAGCAGTCCGTAAGGACCTGTGGAACTGATCGTAATCATCTCGATAAAAGAGACAATCACCGAAATCAGCACACTGGTCAGCGGGCCGTACAGCAAACCTGCAATGACAATTACGGCGTCTTTCGGCTCATAGCTGAGGAAGCCGGCAACATTTGGGATCACCTTGCTCACCAGCACAGCGACGTAAGAGACGGCGGCAAACATGGCAACAGCAGCCATGTAGCGAGTGGACATTCTGCTTTCTTTCATTGTTTTCCCTCCAAAAAGAAAAATACCTGAAGAAAATCTTCAGGCGCAAAAATGAGGGCAAGGAAACATATGGAGTTCTCCATCTTCTTCCATCCAGACTCTACTGTCGGTCCCGGAATCACACCGGATC
>CAZMXF010000069.1:0-10579 GCA_964570015.1 uncultured Oscillospiraceae bacterium
GAGAGATCGTGTAGAGCAGCGCTTCGTTATAATGCTGCGTAAACAGCTGATCAACAACGTCTGATTTCATAAGGATATCGTATCTTTCTGTTGGATTCCTTTTAATAGACGCACCAGTACCGAAAAGGTTACATCAAGCGAATTAATTCGGGACAGATTTGCCCGGCCCTGAGAATACCTCAAACACCCGCCGCGTTTCGGCGACGGGTGTTTTGGGCAATAGGAACGAATTATTCAAAGTGTGCGGCGACATCCTCCAGCAGCTTGCGGATGGGAAGATGCTGGGGACACATGGCTTCGCACCGACCGCATTTAATGCAGTCTGAGGCCTTGCCGTGCTCAAGGGTGAGACGCTCGTAATAACCGCCCTGCGGGGTCCAGTCTTTTTCTTTGGCCTCCTGGAGGTCCAGATTGTAGAGTGAGAAGTATTTCGGGATAGCAATGTTCCGTGGACAGTTGACCGTGCAGTAGGAACATCCGGTGCAGGGAACGGTGATGTTGTCGTTGATGATTTCGGCAGCGATATGCATCAGGCCCTGCTCTTCTTCGGTCAGAGGTTTGAAGTCTTTCATATAGCCGGTGTTGTCCAGAAGCTGCTCCATGTTGCTCATGCCGCTGAGGACGACCATGACGTTGTCGAGGCTGGCGGCAAAGCGGATGGCCCAGGAGGGAACGGACATCTCCGGTTCACGGCTTTTGAACATCTGTTCAAGCTTCTCGGGAACCTTTGCCAGGGTACCGCCCTTGACGGGCTCCATGACGATAACGGGCTTGTGGTGCCTGGTCGCGACTTCATAGCATTGATGGCTCTGGACGCCGAGACTGTCCCAGTCAAGATAGTTCAGCTGCAGCTGGACATATTCGATCTCAGGATGTGCGGTCAGAAGCTGATCCAGAAGCTCTGGGCCGTCATGATACGAGAAACCGATATGCCGGACGAGACCCTGGGCCTTCTTCTCCTGAATGAAGTCCCAGCAGTGCAGACGGTCGAAATTCTTCACGCTCTCAGAGTTGACATCGTGCAGCCAGTAGTAGTCGAAATAACCGGCGCCGGTTCGGCGAAGCTGCTCCTGAAAGAGCCATTCGCGGTCCTCCTCCTTCTTGAGCATATAGGAGGGGAGCTTGGTGGTGAGGGTAAAGCTGTCGCGCGGATGACGGGAGATCAGCGCCTCCTTCGCCGCTTCCTCACTCTTGCCGCCGCAGTACATCCAGGCAGTGTCAAAGTAGGTGAAGCCCTGTTCCAGGAAGCTGTCTACCATCTGCTTCATCTGCTCCATGTCGATGCTGCCGTCGTCGTTGGGGTCCAGCAGCGGCAGCCGCATCAGACCGAAGCCGAGTTTCTTTTTACTCATCGTATCTCTTCTTTCTTTAGATTACTATCCGGCCTTCTCCATGAATGTTTCCTTCTCAACCTGCAGGGCGTTGATCTCCTTTTTGCCCGGAGGGCACATGAAGTGAAGCAGCAGGAAGACGACAGGAACAGGATTGCCGGAACCATGACGGAGGAAGTGTACATGCTCTTCCGAGCGGTGTCGGTCAGCCCCTCGGTGTTCAGGGGGCTGCCGTTGCAGACGATCTTGTCTTTGGCCATAATGCCGTTGGTGCGGGTTATGCAGCACTGTTCCAAGAAGACAGAACGACCTTTCTCAGTTTTCCGTGAAAACCAGTTCACAGTGTACCTGAAAAAGGTCGTTTCGTCAAATCTTTTGTATGTCCGCAGGAGAGGCACAAAGCCTCGCCCGCATGGTTTTTAGATTATTTAGATAATAAAGTTGTCCAGGTACCGCTTGCTCAGGCGGATGGACTTCAGGATGTCCTCCCTGCAGCTCTCGAAGGCCTTGTCTTCCACCTCCTGAGGATCATACAGCGCTGATAAAAGAAAAGGGAAACGGGAGAACATTAGAGCAGACTATTTCAGCTCCCCGAACATGGCGCCGCCGATGATGAGGACAGCACCGAGCATCTGGATTGGGGTCATCGTCTCATGCAGGAGTACGGCGGAGAAGATCAATGCGGAGACGGGATCAATATAGCTGATCAGCGCGACGGACTGCCCCGGCAGCTTCTGGAGGCCGGAAAAGTAGAGCAGATAGGCAAGCCCCGTGTTGACAAATCCGATGATCGCGATATAAGGAAGATCCGAAGCACGGGGATGCGGGAGGCCGGAGGTGAACAGCACGTAGATGAGCACGATAAAAAAGGCCACGTCCAGTTCGATGGCCGCAGTCTGCATGCCGCCGGTCCGGATGATACGCTTGTTGAAGGCGATCAGCGAGGCATAAAACAGAGCGGATAGAATCGCGACCAGAAGGCCTGCGGTGCTCAGTCCGCTGAAGGCGATGCTTCCGCTGATGCAGACGAGGCCTGCCGCCACAAGACCTATCGCCGTGAATTTTCGGGAGGTCAGCTTCTCGTGAAAGAGAATCGGGGAGAGCAGGAGAATCAGCATCGGACCGACATAGTAGATCAGAGTCGCGAGGCTGACGTTCAAAAGACGGTATGCTTCAAACAGTGCGACCCAGTTCAGGCCTAGCGCTGCTCCGCCGAGCAGCAGCGGAACACGCTCCGCCCGGAGGGCATCCCGGTCGAATCCGCCGCGCAGGAGCACCAGAACCGTGAGCAGAAGTCCGCCGAGCAGCGTACGCAGAAGGACGATCTGCCCGCTCTGAAGGGACATGTGTGCCACGAGAAGCCCGTTGGTGCCGAAGATCAGCATCGAAAGCACATACATCCCGTAGGACACGAGCATCCCGGATTTTTCTGCAGCTGGTTTTGTTGTTTCTTTCATGGTGATCACCCTTCCGGTTCTGATAATCTTATACAGTTAAAACAAGGTCTGTCTGATTCAGCAGCGTCAGACAGACCATGTTTCTCACTTTCCGTCAGGGAAACTGGTGAAAGCGTCGTGCTCTTCGAGAGGCAGCCCTGCATTCTGCTTTTCACGGTCGATGGCCCGGATCAGAAAAGCCATATTGCGGCCGAGGTTCCGCATGGTCTGGAGTCCCTCCAGATCCTTTTTCACATCTTCGGCAGAAAAGCCGTGAACCTGGTTCCAGTAGGTGCTGGAGACGACGGGCATGCCGGAGATGGTGAAATACTTGTTCAGCACATCGAAGTTTGCAGTGTTTCCGCCGCGGCGGCAGCTGACGACCGCGGCTCCGACTTTCATTTGTTTCGAGAAGCCCGTACTGTAGAAAAGCCGGTCAAGAAAGGCGAGAATCGTACCATTGGGTGAACCATAATAGGTCGGGCTTCCGACGAGAAGTCCGTCGGCTTCCTCAAAGAGTTTCGCGGCTTCGTTCACCTTGTCCTTGAAGACGCAGCCGTCGTGGGTCGAACAGTAACCGCAGGAGATGCAGCCGTGAACATCCTCCTTGCCGATCTGAAGCAGGGTCGTCTCAATACCCTCCTGATTCAGGGTGCGGATCACTTCATCGAGTGCGGTAGCGGTGCAGCCGTTTGCCTTCGGGCTGCCATTGATGACCAGAACGTTGTATGCCATGTGGAAGATCCCCTTTCTGTGCTATCTGAGAAAAAACAATAACTGCTATTATTCTATCCGGAATAAGCAGCAAAGTCAATCGCCTTTCTCTATCGGAGAGAACAAAGCGATTGTTTTTTCGATACAAGTTGCATTCGTCAGCCGGATCTGATATGATGAAGAAAAAAGTTAGGATTCTAAGTAATTATGATGACAGAATACGAACTCATGGACCTGTATCAGAAAATTACGGTACTGAATGATCAGGCACATACCAGATATATCCAGACGGATAACCCCACACCCCTGACGGATACCCAGGCGATCGTCCTGCATTATATTCTGTTCGAATCCCGGAAGCGGGATGTGTTCGGAAAAGATGTGGAGTCTTATTTCGGCATTAAGGCCTCTTCTGTCAACAGTATCATCAACTACCTGGAAGCCGCCGGCTATGTCCGCCGGGAGCCCGTGAAGGAGGACAGACGGCTGAAAAAGCTTGTCGCGACGGATCGGGCGAGGGAGATCGAGACCTGGCTGATGGAAACCATCCATTACGGCGTAGTGGACATCTTTGCAGGCTTTACGGAGGAAGAGATGCAGGAATTGAAGAGCCTGATGGAGAAGATGCGGGTCAATCTCATCAGTATGTCCGAGAGAAAAGAGCCGCATTACACCCGCGACCCGAAGAAGGCATATACGGAAGTGCGATGACGCGGGATCAAACAGCAAGAAAACCGGAACACAGAAAGCCGGTTTTTATGCCCTGATAGTTAGAATTCTAAGAATCAGGACAGCAGATAGTATGCATAATTAGAAAAATACAAAGGAGGAATCGACTTGGCGCAAATTCCCAGAAGAGAGTTCCTGAAGGCCGGAACCGCCGCGCTGGCGGGCGCGACGCTGTCCGCGCTGGGGTTGGGATCAATCACAGCCTCGGCGGAAGGCGTCGCGGCAGAAAAGCAGGTATTTGTGTACACCTGTCCGGTCTGCGGAAAACAGTATGCAGACTTTGAACAGCTCAGAGGGCACTTTACCTCGAAGCACAAGGAGCTGGATCTTCCAAAGACTGTCACCTTCAGCATCAACGAGGCAGAGTACGACGTATTTGTAGAGGACCACTGGACGCTTCGCGAGGCGCTCATCCGGGCCATCGGCCTGACCGGCAATGCCAAGCAGATGTGCGACCGGGGCGGCTGCGGCTCATGCACGGTCCTGATCGACGGAAAGCCCGCGCTCTCCTGTTCGACACTGGCAGTGGAGTGTGCCGGCAAACACATCGAGACCAGCGAAGGGATCGCCGCAGACCCGGCATATCGGCCGCTGCTGGAAGCTTATGTGCGCAACGACACGGCGCAGTGCGGCTACTGTACACCGGCCCAGTTTACCATGGCGAAGTATATCCTGAACAAGTATGACTTTGCACCGACAGAGGAGCAGATCCGGCTGGAGCTCAGCGGGAACATCTGCCGCTGCGGTACCTATGCGCGGCATGTGAAGGCAATCATGGAAGCAGCTGCTGAGATGAAAGGGGGTCAGTGATCATGCCCGGAATGGCAGAATGGAAACTGGAAGGAACCAATGACGAACGTCAGGAGTTCAAATACGTCGGCACCTGGGATCACCCAGGACGTCAGTCCTGGGACATGACCAGCGGCGCGGCCAAATATCCCACCGACCTCTACCGGGAAGGCCAGCTCTACGCCATGTGCCTGCGCAGCCCCTACGGCCATGCGAAGATCAAAAAGCTGGACATCTCCGAAGCGGAAAAGCTCGAAGGCGTGAAGCTCATCCTCACCTATGAGGACGAGGAAATCGCAGCCATGCCGAAGTATATCCCCTCATACTTTGCTTTTGGCCAGAGTCCGCTGCTCGGCACCGAGGCAGAGTTTGAAGGGGACGAAGTCGGCTGTGTGGTGGTGGCCGAGACGGAAGAGATCTGCAAGAAGGCACTGGACTATGTCAAAGTGGACTGGGAAGTGCTCCCGTTCATCCTGGACTGCCGGGAAGCAGGCAAACCCGGCGCACCCATCCTGCGCCCGGAGATGAACCCGGACAGCAACATGACCGGCAATACCTTCGGCGCCGCGGTCAAGTGGGAAAACGGCAATGTAGAAGAGGGCTTCAAGGAAGCCGACTATATCGAGACCATCGAATACGGACGCCCGATGTGGAGCCAGTTCCGTTCCATGCCGGCGGCATATTTCTCCTACTGGGACGATGACCCTTGGGGTAATCCCGACGGCGAAAAGATGTGCTATGTCACAAACCACGCTCATTTCCCGTCAAACGGACCGCTGGTATCCGCCTTCCAAGGCATGGGCCTGCACGAGGATAAGGTCCGCGCGCTTTCCCCGTACATGGCTTCACGATACTGTGATTTCGTTGAAAAACGCGGTGCGCAGCTCTCCCCGGTGCTGTCCAAACGTCTTGGCGGCGTGCCGGTCAAGATGGTCAACACCCGCCGTCAGGCCTTTGACGCGGCGGTGCCGGAAACCTTCTTCACGATCCGCATCGGCTTCAAGGAAGACGGAACACTCTGTGCCGTCCACTGCAAGAATGTGCATCAGTCCGGTGCCCGCGGCGGCTACGGAGACAAAACGCACGGCCATCTGGTCCTGCCGCCGAACGCACAGGCGTTCAAGTCCACCTCCTGCCCGAACATCTATTCGGAGATGGAATACTACGTGACAAACGGCGCCTGCACCACCGCCGACCCGGGCAAGGATATGTGGGAGCCCGTGAACCTGACCTTTACCAAAATCGCGGATACGCTGGGCATGGACATCACGGACGTCATCATGAAGAATGTCATCATTACCCAGCCCTCACTGGAAGCCTGCATGGAGGCCGGCAAGAAGGCCTTCCACTGGGAGGACAAGTGGCACCTGGCAGGGCAGAAAGTGCTGCCCGACGGACGTCTCCACGGTGTCTCGGCCCGCGCCTGCTGGTCCATGACCTGGGGCATGATTTCGTATAACATCAATCTCCGCCTGAACACCGACGGCAAGGTGTACATGCCATATTCTGAAGCCCTGATCGGCACCTACTGGCCGGATGCGGTGCAGCTGGTCATCGCCGAGGAGATGGGCATGAAGCTGGAGGACGTCATCGTCTACTATGCGGCGAACTATCCAAACTGGCAGAAGGGCGACGCGGCAGACCGCGCTTCGACCTGCACCTGGGCGGCCAAGGAAGCGGCGATCCTGCTGAAAAACCGTGTGCTCAGTGCAATCTACATGTATGTCGGTGCGGCATCGCCCGAAGAGGCGGACATCGTCGACTCCATGCTGATACTGAAAGCCGATCCTTCGGTTCAGATCCCACTGGTGGGCCTCGGCCAGTTCGGTGAGGGCTTCTGCGGGAAACCGAGTGTCCCCTTCCAGAGCGATGTGGTGCGCACGATGAACGTGGACTTCTGCGAGGTGGCTGTGGATCCGGAGACCGGGCTTGTAGAAATCCTGGACTATACGGCTGCCCACGACTTCGGCAAGGTAATCCGTCCGGCTTCCGCCATGGGTCAGCTGGAAATGGCGCTGACAATGGCCTCGGGCCGTGCGCTGCGCGAGGAGATTATCTGGGATCCCAACACCGGCGTCCTGCTTAACGGCAACATGTACGATTATAAGGTTCCGACCGCGCTCGACCAGCCGCCCATGGATAACGTGGCGGTGGAGACCCGCTGCGGCGGCGGTGCCTACGGATCCACCGGTGTGGCCCATGCGCATACCAACGCTGGTCTGGTAGGCTGTGCGATCCAGAATGCCATCGGCGGAGACTTCATCACCATGCAGCCCTTTACGCCGGACCGTGTACTGGCGGCGCTGGGCAAGATCAAGAAGGAGGGTTGAGATGAGACCGTTCAAACACATCCAGGCTTCGACGATAGAAGAAGCGGCTGCGCTTGCCGCGCATGAGGACGTCATGGTCATCGCGGGCGGAACGGATCTGCTCGGTACGCTGAAGGACGAATGCCTCCCGTATTACCCGAACTACATTATCGATCTCAAGACCATTCCCGGACTGGACAAAATCGAAGAGACTGAAACGGAACTCAGGATCGGCGCACTGGTGAAACTGCAGGATATTGCCGACAGTGAGCTCGTAAAGGCCCACGCCCAGGCGTTGGCCGAGGCCTGCGGCAGAGCGGCCTCCCCGACCATCCGCAACATGGGCACGATCGGCGGAAACATCTGTCAGATGCATCGCTGCTGGTACTTCCGCTGCCCGGACAACCGCTTTGTCTGCGCACGCAAGGGCGGCAAGGAATGCTATGCCTACAAGGGCGACAACCGCTACCATTCCATTCTCGGCATCGAGGGCAACTGCCTTGCAGCGAGCTCCCACGACAGCGCCCCGGCCCTCGCGGCTCTTGGCGCGACGATCGTCACCACTGCCCGGGAGATTCCGGCGGAGGAGTTCTTCCATGCAAACGGTCTGCGCTCCAACGTCCTGGAGAACGGCGAGCTGGTGAAGGAAATCCGCGTGCCGAAGACGGAAAAGAGCCGCTTTGAAAAATTTGCCCTTCGTAAATCCATCGACTTTCCTCTGGTCAACTGTGCGGCAGCAGAGGACGCGGAAGGGCAGATCCACATCGTGCTGGGCGCATGCTATCCTTCTCCCAAGCGGATGACGGATGCAGAAGAATGTGTCAAAAACGGCGTGACCGAAGAGAGTGCCCAGGCTGCCGGCGACGCGGCCGTCTCAAAA
The DNA here is from genome assembly GCA_964570015.1 of uncultured Oscillospiraceae bacterium. Lineage (GTDB taxonomy): Bacteria > Bacillota > Clostridia > Oscillospirales > Oscillospiraceae > Limivicinus. The sequence goes on from CAZMXF010000069.1 coordinate 8,189, forward strand.
GTTATGGTCCTCTCCCACAATGAGTACAAGGTTGAGATCGCCCGCACGCTGGTCAAGCGGACCCTGCTGCGCCTGGTGAACGAATAAACCGATGGATCTGAAAAACGAGAACGCAGAGAGCTCCTGGCGGGAAGCGTATGCAGAGCTGACGGAGTATGTCGGGCAGAACCCGGAGATCCGGATCACCCCGCAGAGCATGCGGATTCCGAAACCACTGAGAGAAAGTTTCTACAGACGCATCGATACGGTGACAAAAAACCTGGCAACAGGGCTGGCGGGAGTGCGGCTGGAGGAGGCAAAAAACATCGCACAGCGAATCGAATGGGTGCGGGAGCAAATCTATACCGGGAGCAGCCTGAAGCGATATCGGCTTCCCGCTTCCGTCGAAAACCTGATTACCGACCCGGAGCAGGCAGTTTCCGGCCCTTTGTTTGAACTGGTGATGGACAGTCTGCAGCACCATCTGGAACCGGAGGAGATAGAAGACCGCGCAGAGCAACTGTTGAGGCCTTTTCTCAAAGATCTCCAGCGGGGGGCTTATGAGGCCTGGGCCTATCTGAGTATCATCGCAGCCTTGCAGCCGGTCCGGTTTTATGGGATCGTCACAAGCGACTTCTCCAAACTGACGGCGGCAGAGACGGACGAAGTGATCATGGGCCATCAGGTGAGCTCTCCGGACAAGCGTCTGCCGGAAACGGTCTTTGAGACGGTGGACGGCAGGACCTTGGCAGTGAAGTGCGAGGTCGGACTGGAACTCGACTATTACGGCGAAAAGGTTTCCCGAGAAAAGGGTTATTCCTCCGGCGGGGATACGACCGACGAGCTGTCGCATCGAGTACTGCTGGTATACCGCTTCCCGACACCGCAGGAGGTCGGCCTGATCGCAGATGCGGAGAGATCCTTTGTTCGGCCGACGGAACTGACCTGCAGCTTCCTGATGCCGAGCGAGATGGAGAACGAGTATCTCTTCTCCTCTTTTGTACGGCATATCCGCATGGTCCGATCTCTGCGTCCGGTTCAGGTCCTGAGCTTTGACGACAGCGGATCGTTTCCCGCGACGTACGCGGAGGATCCGCGTGTGCCAAAGTGGGAACGAGTCGCTGTCGGGTATGATACAGAACAACTGAGACGGATTGCATCCAAACTCACACAAAACAGACAGGAGGAAACATGAACACAAGAGTCAAAAAACTGCTGATGCTCTTCCTGGCGCTTCTGGTTCTGTGCTCGCTGACCGTCTGCGTCGCGGCGCAGGCGGCTGAAACGCCGGAAGCCGCAGAGGAAGAGATCTATGCCCCGCTGCCGCTGACCACGGTCCCCTATGTGGACAACGACACCGCGGTGCGCGGAGAATATACTCCGTTTGAACCCAAGGAGGACGCGGAGACCTTCTCCGGAACTGCCATCGAGGGCAACGAGGAAGAAGAACTCCAGCAGGAGCGTATCGCCGGGGGTGCGGTCGGTGAAGCCAGGTCCGTCCTGGAGCCGCTGCACGGTGTCACGGACTATTCCGAGGGTGAGTATGTCCCGGTTTACGGCATCGACTGATCCGACATCTTATAAAATTATAAGTATAGAGAAAACAGCAGGGCCGCGGGAAAACCCGCGGCCCTGTGTCGTAGAGAATGTAATCATCAGAGAACAGAAGCAGCCTTCAGTGCATCCAGAACCGTCTGCATGCTGGCGGTTTTCTCCAGCTGCAGATGAACCGTTTCGGAACCGACGGTAAGGTCAAGCTCCGGGCGCTTCTCCCGTACGGGGACACAGTGCCCTGCACTGATGACACGGAACGATTCTTCCGCTTTGTCGATCGCGGCGAAAGGAAGATATTTCCAGCGCAGCCCCTCCGGCAGATACAGCGCTTTCTCACTGACGCGATACTGTTCAATCCGTTTTGCGGAACGGAAGTCCTCTGCGGCATCGGACAGTTCTTTCCCGGGAACCATGCATACAGGCTTTGCCATTCTACTCAGCTCCTTCTTTTGTGCTCAAAAGATTTTCTATGCATAGTTTACCCGAAATCGCGAAAGAGAGCAAGGAGAAAATGTCGGGATACAAGCGGAGGAAAGGATTATGGGCTGCTTGCAAGAGTCTTGCAGCATGTGATACAATAAAAAAAGATGAAGCGTTCCCACCCGAAGGTGAAAAACCGGGAAAGGAAGCGGGAAAGGAGAACCATACAGGAGATGGACATGAGGCAGAAGAACCATGCAATGGCGTTCCGGCTCTCCCTGAGTTCCCTGATGGCGGCTCTGGGAACGGTGCTGATGCTCTCGAGCAATCTGATTCCGGTGCTGACTTATGTGGCTCCGATGCTGGCAAGCCTGACGTTGATCCCGATCCTCTCGGAATTCGGGAAAAAGTACGCCTGGATGACCTGGGCCGTTACGG
>CAZMXF010000070.1:0-10385 GCA_964570015.1 uncultured Oscillospiraceae bacterium
CATTTCTCCGCTGCACCGTAGCCCCAGGCGTCGATAATCGTGGACAGCGGGAAGTTATCGCAGAGGGCATAGGCCTCATCAAGGCTCATCTCATTGTTGATGCGCTGGATATAGTCCGGTGACATGCGCTCGGCGGAGCTCATGATCCCGCCGGCAAGCTCCGTCTCCAGCGCAAGCGCGCGGTCCATCATCTCCGAGGCTTCCTCCTCGGTATAACCGAACTTCGGCAGCATCTTTGCCGCCACCATCCTGTATGCTTCCTCAAAGCGCTTGCCCATCTCGGTACGATTGACATACTCCGCGGAATCGCCCAGCAGCAGACCCATCGAGTTGATGGCCAACAGATAGGTCTCCGGGTTGTTGAGGCCCGTATCGGTTCCGAAACCAAAGAGCTGCCCAACTTCTTCATCCCTGTCGCAGAACAGGGCTGTCAGCTCGTCCAGACTGGAGACTGCCAGAATCCTGTCCACGGTCTTCCGTACTGGTTCCACGCCGAGGGCGTTGCGGGTGTCCCAGTCGAGACAGGCCCTGTACAGTCCCTGCACCATAGCGGCATCCTCGCTCTGCAGGCTGTCGTCTGTCAGCACGGCCATGCACATCTCACGAATCTCATCGTCTACATTGCCGAAAGAAGACTCGGATGTGTAGCCGGGACGAATCTCGGTATTTTTGGCCCATTCATAATTAGCATAGAGATAAAGATCATCTTTCGGGCTCTCCGGCTTCGCTTCCACGGTCTCCACATTCTCACGCAGTACGTAGTCTACCCAGGGGCTGCCGTCGTTCAGCACTTCTCCTTCGGCAGAGGCTGTACCGGCCAGCGCCGACAGCAGCGTCAGGACCAGCAGCAGTGCCGCTGCCCGTTTCCATTTGCGTGTGCTTTGTTCTTTCATGTGTACCTCCATGTATTTCGGTATACTCTTTTTACATTCGAAATCCCTTTTTGCTCTTTCACTTACAGGGGATCCCGGCCGCCTCTTCAGCCGTTTTTTGCTGGATCAGGATCTCTGCGGCAAAAACCATAATATCAGATTTCTAGAGAGTGCACAAGATGCAGTTTTCTGCGGTCATTCCAAACGAGACGGTATTATACCGGGAGAAAACCGGGTTTATGCACCCTGTTTGCAGAACTGTCTGAAAAGGGTGGAGAAACCCGGTTCATGTTTCCACTTTGATCTTTTCCCGTTCGTGATTTGAGCGTGGCTGTATTGTGAAAAAAGCGATCGTGTGTTAAAATAGTCCAACAATAGCATCCGTTCCAAAGGGAGGATGATTGATGAAGAATAAAACTTGGTTCCGATCTGTATGGAAGTTTCTCGTGATTGAACTGATCGTAGCTGCCATCACACTTTCGCTTATCAGCCGTGGGCAGATGCGGGAACGACTGTATGAAGCAGAAATCTACGGCTCGTCGATCGCAGCGAACATCGAACTCACGCTTAATCAGTATGTCAGCATCGTGGAATCCCTCGGTGACCAGTATCTGGAATATGGAGATCATCTGGCGGATCATTTTCCGGGTATTTGCGAGCATATTATGCAGCGGGATGACGCAATTGGTTCTTTGTACATTGCACCCGACGGTGTGATCCGCCTGGCCTATCCACTGGAAGTCAACGAGGCAACCATCGGCTTTGAACCTGCGAAGGATCCGGAGCAGGGCGCGGCGACACGTTTTGCCATCGAGTCCAAAAAGACTACGGTGGCAGGCCCGCATGCGCTGGTCGAAGGAGGGACTGGATTTATTGTCCGCTACCCGATCTATGATTCCTCCGACCGGTTTGCGGGCCTGGCAATCCTTGTAATGGACTGGGATCGTTTCGTAGAGAAGGTGACGAAAGTTGGAAATGACCAGCAACTGTTTAGTTATGCTGTCTGGAAGGAAAACAACGACGGTGTGATCGTTGACAAAGACGGGTTCATTTTCCATGCCGGAGATGTTCATGACCGCCGTGTTCAAATTCAGGTCGATGCACCGAATGAAATCTGGTATTTGACAGCCGAAGAGGCCGGCGGATGGGGAAACTTCCGAGAGATGCTGCCCTGGTATCTGGGCGCACTGGGGCTCATTGTGATCCTGACATATGTTGAGCTTTCCGTCATTCGCAGCCAGGAAAACAGGCGCAGAATGGAAGCCGCAGAGGCCGAAAACCGTGCGAAACAACAGGAGCTGGAGGAAAAGCTGAAGCTTCAGGAACAGCTTCTTGCCCAGAAGCAGCAGAAGAAGGAATTGGACAGCATGATTACTGCCATGGCCTCCGACTATCGCAGTGTCTATCATGTGGACATCGATGCGGATGACGCTGTCTGCTACCGTGGGGATCCCAATGATAAGACACAGACACCGGAGGGAGTTCATTTCCCGTACCATGAGCGGTTTACCTGGTACTGCGACCACTATGTGGATGAGGAGTTTCAGGAGGGCTTTCGAAAGTTCATCGATCCTGTAAATGTACGGGCAAGGCTGGAGACCGAGGATATTATCACCTACCGCTACCTTGTGCATAGAAACGGTGCAGATTACTACGAAATGCTCCGCATGGCGGGTGTGCGCCACCACGGAGACCGGGAAGACAACATCGTACACGCAATAGGCTTGGGTTTCACTGTCATCGACGCGGAGATGCGGGAGAATATGGCACGGAACCATGCCCTGATGGAAGCTTTGGCTGCTGCAGAGGAGGCAAACAAGGCGAAGTCTGCCTTCCTCTCCAATATGAGCCATGAAATCCGCACCCCTATGAACGCGATTATCGGCCTCAATAATATTGCCATGAATGAGCCGTCTGCAAGCGACAAGGTGAAGGAATACCTGGCTAAGATTGACACCTCTGCGCACCATCTGCTTGGGATTATCAACGATATTCTGGACATGAGCCGCATCGAATCGGGCAGGCTGGTTATCAAAAGCGAGGAGTTCTCCTTTGCCAAGACTTTGGAGCAGGTCAATACGATCATCAGCGGGCAGTGCCGAGACAAAGGGCTGACGTATGTTTGCCGCACGGTTGGTAAGATAGAGGATTACTATATCGGCGACGACATGAAACTTCGTCAGGTCATGATCAATATTCTCGGGAATGCTGTCAAATTTACACCTGAAGGCGGAACGGTTACTTTTATTGTTGAAGACGTCGCAAAGCTTGACGGGAAGTCTACCCTGCGGTTTACCATGAAGGATACCGGCATTGGCATGAGCAGGGAATATCTCCCGAACATTTTTGACCCGTTCTCGCAGGAGGATAGCTCCACCACAAGCAAGTACGGTTCCACCGGCCTGGGCATGCCTATCACAAAAAGCATCGTGGAACTGATGAACGGTACGATCGAGGTGGAAAGCGAGAAAGACGTCGGAACGACCTTCACCGTTACGGTGACCCTGCTGGATTCAAATCGCAAAGCAGAGCTTGGAGAAGAGGAGGGGATACCCCATCCCCATGAAATGTGCGTCCTGGTCATCGACGATGATCCGATTGCCTGTGAGCATGCTCAGATTATTCTCGGGCAGGTGGGCATCTCCTGCGAAAAGGCGATGACCGGATTGGACGGCCTTGAGCTGGTAAAGATGCGTCATGTCCGGAGAGAACCGTATGACCTGATCCTGGTCGATTTGAAGATGCCGGGGCTTGATGGTGTGGAAACGACTCGTCTCATTCGACAGGCTGTCGGCAACGAAACCCCCATTATCATACTCACCTCCTACAACTGGGAAGATGTCATGGAAGAAGCAAGGGAAGCGGGCGTGGATTCCTTTGTTGCGAAGCCGCTCTTCGTGGGCAGCGTGATGGATGAGTTCCGGGAAGCGTTCAAAAAGAAAAATGCAAAGCTGATCGGAAAGACAGCGGACCTGAAAGGCCGCCGTGTGCTTCTGGCTGAGGATGTGGCCGTCAACGCCGAAATTATGATCATGGTGCTGTCCATGCGCGAGATGGAGGTTGAGCATGCCGAGAACGGCAGAATCGCAGTGGAGAAATTTGCCGCGAGCGAGCCCGGTTACTACGACGCCATTCTGATGGACATGCGTATGCCGGAGATGGATGGCCTGGAGGCGACAAACGCGATCCGTGCCATGGACCGCCTGGACGCCAAAACAATCCCCATCATTGCCCTGACGGCCAACGCCTTCGACGAGGACGTGCAGCGCAGTATGCAGGCGGGGCTCAACGCCCACCTGAGCAAACCTGTGGAGCCGGAAGCGCTGTTTGAGACGCTGGAGAATCTGATCAAAGCGTAAGCGAGTTGGTACCCGACATAAGGATCGGTGTTTACGCCCATTTCAGAAAACCGAGGTTCTGCGACACGGAATTCTCCCTATCTTTCACTGAAAATGGGAAGAATAAATTGACAGCAGGCCGGACATCTGCATCTTTGAAGCTTGGAGGCTGCGAGAGAACATGCACTGAGACGCCCATAAGTCACCAAATGGCCGGACACTTTGAATCTGGGATTCTTCTGCCCTTTCGCAGAAGGTCTCCCGGATCCTGGTGTCCGGCCATTTTGCTTTTATATGTTTAGTTTTCAGTCAGCTTGGAAACCATCCGGATGAGCCGGCGTTAAGGTACCAAATTAGTCTTCAAACATAAAATCGTCAAAATCGAAGGCATCGGGGTGAGCCGGGGTGAAGGTGCCGAATTCATCTACCCAGGTTCCATCGTCGTAGTCGAAGTCGTAGTCATAGGCATCGAGATGGGCCGGGGTGAAGGTGCCGTATTCATCTTCCCAGGTTCCTTCGCTGTAGTCGAAGTCGTAGTCATAGGCGTCGGGATGCGCCGGAGTGAAAGTGCCGAATTCATCTACATACAAATACACATCGTCATCGTCATCGTCGTCTACAAACACATATTCGTATTCGTCATAGACCGGAACGTAGTAGGTGTAGTAAGTGGTGGTAGTGGTAGTGGTGGTGGGTTTCGGAGCAGGAGTCACGGGAGCGGTGTAAACGGTGACATAGAGGAAAGCCAGAGTAGTGCTGACCTCGGTTTCTCCGCTGAAGAAGGTGCAGTAAACAGCCCAGCCGTTCATGTCGGTGCTCAGGTTCTTTACCGTAAGGGTTGTGGTGTTCTCACCTTCAACAACTGCATAGGGGAAACGAGCCTTGAATTCCTGAACCGTAACGGCCTTCTTGTCGGGGCTCTCGAAGCTCCAGGTGAGCTTGTCGTATCCGGTCGCAGCGGATTTGAAGATTGCGGTGTCGCCGACAAACCGAACTTCATCGGTCGGGCTCTTCGTGATGTTGGCAGTTTTGCTGTCTGCAAAGGCCAGGGTTCCCACGGAGAGAACCAGGACAAGAACAAGTACTACAGAAACCAGTCTTTTCATTTTTTTTATATCTCCTTAAAATTTTTTTTTAAATATTGGGTTTGCTTTTCTTGAGTACGTGCGGAGTATAGCACTCCGATCATCACAGAACCGGCACACAACAATAACTATTTCAAAATTCTTTTTTTCAGGTCATGAGAAAGGGGAACGCAACAAATGCTTGACAATTCCGCATGCATGTAGTATATACATATAAAACCTATTAAAAAGATAGGTAAAATGAGACATAGAAAAGACCCAACACACGGAAGGAGTATTGAACATGGCAAGAGTACATTTGAAGCAACCCGATGAGCTGACCGGGGACGCAAGAAAAGCCTATGAAGAGCTTGCAGCAGCTGGAAAGGTGACAAACATGAAGCTGGTCATGCTTCAGGATTATGGCACCTATAAAGCCTTTATGGGATGGTACGATTCGTGGGAGAGCCTGGAGAGGGCGGTCGGACTCCGTGCTGCCACAATTTATGCCCACGCGGTGTCTACGACGAACGGCTGCATGCTCTGCTCCCTGTTCTTTATCAGTGACCTGAGAGAGCTTGGGCTTGATCCCAACAGCTTTGAGACTACAGAGAATGAGAAGCTTCTTCAGCAGTTGGGCCAGCAGATCATAAAAGACCCGACAAAGGTATCGGACGAGCTGCTCAACAGCCTGCGGAAATATTATACTGATGAACAGATCATTATCATTGTCGGATTTGCGGCCCAGATGCAGGCGACCAATAACTTCAACTCTGTTCTTGGCGTGGATGTGGACCAAAGGCTTCTTCCTCTGAAAGATCAGTTCAAACCGGCTACCTGGAGAGATGCCATCCAATAAATGTGAAATCAGGTGTGACAGAGGGGCCTTCTCTTGCCACACCCTACCAGAAATCGGTTGACATAATACGACGGCAGACCAAGTGAAGCTGGTATCACAGCTCACTCGGCCTGCCGTCATTGTTGTTTAGTGAGAATTCAGTTTAGAGAATTACACCAGATTGGAATTGCCAAAGGAGACAAAGGTCGCGCTGGTCAGGGAGTTGTAAGTGTATATCCGTTCGAGGATCCCTTTTCTGATTATGATGTAGTGTTCATATATCGCAGGGATCATGTAATGGATGCCGCGTTCAGAAATTTTATTGCATTAATCCAAAGTAAGAACAGGTGAATCCGTCTCAGTCCAGGATACTGCCACCGCGGGAAATTGTCACGACCTGCCACGGAATGAACTTGCCGCTGCTGCGAAGCGCGTTCTCGGCCGCTCTCTGAAGTCCGCCGCAGCAGGGAACCTCCATGCGAACGATCGTTACGCTCCTGATATCGTTATCGCGGATGATCTCTGTCAGTTTATCCGTGTAGTCTACCGCGTCCAGTTTCGGACAGCCGATGATCGTGACCTTACCGCGCATGAAATCCTCATGCATATTCGCATAGGCATAGGCGGTACAGTCAGCTGCAATCAACAGCTTCGCTCCGTCGAAGAAGGGCGCCTGGACCGGGACCAGCTTGATCTGGCAGGGCCATTGCGCAAGACGGGAAAGCGGTTTTGCTGCACTGACAGATGCGTTGCCCGTTTCGCTGCGCGAAAACTGCATCATCCTCGATCCAGGGCATCCGCCTTCGTGATGTTCATGTTTCACGCCGTTCGTTTTCTTTACTTCCTGTGCTTTCTTTACTGCCGCTTCGTCATAATCAGGCGCTTCTCTTTCTTCAAATGAAATGGCTCCGGTGGGACAGTTCGGAAGGCAATCGCCGAACCCGTCACAGAAATTTTCCCGTACGAGTTTAGCTTTGCCGTCTACGATATCTATGGCTCCCTCATGACATGCTTCGGCACAGAGCCCACAGCCGTTGCATTTTTCCTCGTCTATGCGGATGATTTTACGAATCATTATGAATTCCTCCTCCCTTGTTCTGGGCCAATTATATCTATTATTATCCGAAAAAACTGTATCTACAGATACACTATTATACAAATATTGTTGTATAATAAAGGCAGTCCATGGACATGCTAAAAAAATACTCATATAGAGTAAACCGCTTTACACCTACACCTTCACATTCCACATCCATATCTCCACATACCTGAAATCTGACTGATCTGCCTTGCGTATTATCATAATGCCTCGCCTCTCAGAGACCTATAGCAACAAGCGGGATGGCATTGATTACCGGCTCTTCATATGGATGTACGGCTTTAATCGCCATGATTGTATCTCTCAGGTTTTCCGCTTTGATTGTCACTTCCACTTTGAGCTCCGGCTCACAGGATACTTTGCCTTCTTCTCCGATGAACGGACGAGTCCCCTTAAGCGGTCTCCAGGTCCCGATAACGGGAGAGTAGGAGAGGCAGGAATCATAGTTCCCAATATGGCCGGCATCAACATCCTGGAGAGCTTTCTGAAGCTGTGGGAAATGACTTTCCGGAATAAAGATTTCCAGTTTGATGTAATCATTCATGGTCTTACTATCCTTATATGGAACAGGTTATGTGAAACGCTTTTAGTATGATGGCAGAGTGTGCTGACGTGAGAAAGCCGGAACGAACATGCGGTAAGAAGAGAAGGGGAATCACAGTTGTCGAAAAAAGATCTCTCCGCCTGATCCCGTTTTTCTTTGCTGTCCGGTCCCAGCCGGTGTTGACAATAGCGATCCTCTATACCAGGCCGGGTTTGCAGGGACGGCCGATTGTGCGTCGGTGTGCTAAATACAGTTCCTCTGTTGCCAGCGCCATCTTTGTCACGGAGAAATCACTGCCGTGAGGATAGATATACCAGGTATCCTCCAGTGTGTTGAGATCCACACAGTCTCCGTATTTCCCCAAATAATCGTATTCAATATGACAGGAGTTAAGACTTGGTACAGGTTTGATCATCTCAAAGGGATCTCCGTCTACATCTACTCCCTGCACGGTAAAGCCGTTCATATCGTGAATCAATGTCCCTTCGCCAAGGCGAATGAAACGCCTGGCGTTTGGCAGAGAATCCACATGAACGTTCAGCTCGCCGCTGGAATATGACCCAGCTTCCACCTCTGCTCTTACCTGAGACCGTTCCCACTCGTACCAATCAGGGATGTGAGGGAACTCGGTTTTGCCGTCGTTTGCCGTCAGCTCGCCGTATTCCGTCATGTGCCAGCGTTTGCCGCAGCTTCGACAGAAGAGATCCGTGCCCTCCGAACACATGCGGAATTCCGTACCGCAATTCGGGCACTGATAGAGGACTTTGTGCAGCCCCTCCGCTCTTTTTTCATAGGTTATCCTGATGCCGCGCTGCTTTTGCCAGGCATAATCATCATATTGGAACATTTCCAGAATCTTCGAGTTCACTTCGTCGGCTGTTGCCCGTTCAAGCTCGTCAGCCGTAAAGATCTGCGTAAACTCTGCCTCGGTGTGACGGACGTGTCGTGAATGGAGATTCCAGAAAGGTGAGTTCACATGATGACCATGGCAAATCAGCGTGACGACCGGAACCTTGAGGAGTTTGCACAGTTTCCCGAGCGAAGCCGGTAACACAGCGGTTGTCCCGCAAAGAGAGTACCGTGCTTCCGGATATATCATGGCGATATCGCCGTTTTTAATCACCTGGCGCAGTTGGCGAATCAGCATGGTATCGTTGGTGAATTTACGCTTACAGATACAGCCCACCTGACGAAGCAGTTCTTCCCGACCGATGAAGCCGTCAATGGCAACAACGTAATTTGATCTGTGAGGAAATGTTGCAATCGTAGCGACTTTAAAATCGAGGAATGCATTGTGATTGCAGAGAAGCAGGTAGGGCGGCTTCAAATCTTTTGTGCGGTTCTTTATGATGCTCGTTTGGTGCAAAAGGACATCCGGCGCGCTTAGCAGCCAGGTAAGAGGGCGCAGAAACCATCGGGTTGGGATCGGGGCCCGTTTCATATCAAAGCGAACGATTTCCTGCTTCATAGTTCAATCTCCTCAGCTTATAAGAAGAGCCTAAAAATGGGGATTTATTCATTGTAATCCGTCACTATATTCTATCCACATTGCCGGCCTGACATCAACGTACATTCGGTTCGCCATGCCGCTGAAAAACGCTCCGGTGCGGTACACATACTCTGCGCAGTTTGGCCAGAGACCGGGAGAGCGAAGCCACCATGAGCTGATGTCTTCATCATATGAGGGAGCATGCAGAGATTTTTCACAGAGCCGGAGGTCTTCTGTCGGCAGGAATAGAATAACTTCGTCATGACTGAGCAGGAAGACTTTGTCCTCTGTTGCAGCGCTTCCGGCTGTGTAACGGTATTCAGGATTTACACCGGAATTGTCGAGTACTGTCGTAAGAACAGAAGACTTCTCTTCAGAAGAAAACGCGGTCTCCAGAAACTCTCCATTTAACCATGACCGGAGGGAACAACTTTCCCATGTAACAGGTTCATCGGTACTGTGGTAAGGCAGCGTTTCTACGGCTCTCTTGCTGAGCAGCAGTATTCGGTTTCCCTGAGAATCCAATATAATCCATTCAATGGGATTACCCTGATATTGACCAAAGAAAGCAGAATTAAAACCTGAAAGCGGGTCAGGAGACGGGGAGGGCTTGGTAGAAGGTAATGGCTCTACAGATGGCATCATTCCAGAGGGAGAAGGAGACTCAGAAGGTGACATGAAGGGCAAGTTTATAGAAGAAAAGTCAGTATCCCGGAGAATCCTGACAGTAACGAACAGTGCCAGAATACATAAAATGATTACTGCAATAATCGCTAAGAATGCTGCATTACGATTTCGCTTATCATTTCCGTCACTCATTTGTATGTCACCTCCGCAATAAAAAGTATAACATATGTTCTGGCAGATGACTACTGGAAAAGTATGATCTGAGCAGTAATTGTAAGAGGCAATACTTAGCGTGGTTTGCCTTGAGCACAATTATGTGTTATGATGTAAATCAGTTGAGCGATTAAAGAGTGAATATGAGATCTATGCCGTGAGAGGGCCGAGAGGGATACCGGATAATTTGAGTCAGGATCTGGAGCTGTATGGGAGGAAAAATGGATATTGATGCGCTGCTGGAGAGCCCATATTGGGTAATTGACTTTCTGCCGTATCAGGTTCCGGCAGATTGTGAAGG
>CAZMXF010000071.1:0-10242 GCA_964570015.1 uncultured Oscillospiraceae bacterium
CCCTTCAGCACCGCGACGGTGTACACCAGGCAGATGACCGCCAGGATGGCGATGGTCATGAACTTGGAGGCTGGGATGCCGAAGAGGGTCGTCAGCGCGAGGGACAACAGCGGAGTTGCAACCGAGAAGGTGGTCGCCGTGCCGGCGATGAGAGCAACCACGGCAAGGACGTCGATGAGTTTGCCCTGCCAGCGATCGGTCTTCGGGCCGAGGACGGCACGACAGGCTTCGGAATACTTCTGTTTGCTGCGTCTGCGCACGTGCAGCATAAAGCCGAAGCAAGCTGCGAGCATGGCGTAAAAACTCCAGGGGATGAAGCCCCAGTGGAACAGGGGATAGGTGCTTGCCCAGAGCTGCAGGTTGCCAAGCCCGAGGACGTGGGCCTCCTGGGTGTAAGAAATCCACTCGCAGAAGCTGTAGAAGAGGATGTCCGCTGCCAGCCCGCAGGTGAAGACCATGGCGCCCCAGGTAAAGAATTTATATTTTGGCTTTTCACCGGGCTTGCCGAGGACAATGTCCCCTATGGGGGAGAAAGAAACCCACAGGGATACTGCCAGCACCCCGAGGCCGATGATCAGGTAGTACAGCCCCAACTCATCCCCCAGGAAGCCGCGGATGACCGAAAGCGCTTCGGTAGACCCCACCGGGTTCAGGATAAAGAACAGGCACAACACAAAGATGGCCAAAAAAGGATAAATCGTGGTGGCCGGGTCGATGCGCCGAAAACCGTCTTTCAAACTCTTATTCACAGTCTCTCTATCTCCTTCCGCGCCAATTTGGAAAAATCTTTCGCCGCACGGTACTGCTGCAGGCTGTACTCGCCGAATTCCACGCCCAAGCTGCTTTTATATTCGCACCAGTTGCTCCAAAGCAGACCGCACGCCGCGGCGTAGCAGTAAACCTTGATGCGGGCCTCCCGCGGACATTGTCCCTCAAAGTACAGGTCTATCAGGCGGTCAAGCTTCGCCCGGTCAAAGTTGCTGTAGACAGCGAACATGGCCAGATCCACGTGTGGGTCCTGCATGCCGGCATACTCCCAGTCCGTCAGTTGGAGAGCATCCGCAAAGAGAAAGTTGTCGCAGACTGCGTCGATGTGCGTGAGGCAATCTTCCTTCCACTGCGCATCCACCCAATCCTTCAGCCTGAAAACCGCTGCTTTGGTTTCCGTATAGTCCCGGTACATCGACCGTGGGTCCGGCCACAGGGATTCGTAGAAGTCAATCTGCCCCCAGAGGTCAAAGCGGTGTTCTACCTTCAAATGCATGCGGTGGAACTCCCGCAGCTTTGCCATACAACTCTGCAGATCTCCTTCACTTTCCGGGTCACAAACCCGCACGCCGGGCAGATACTTTGTGATCTTATACCCGGTTTCAGCACTGATATAGATTGGATCGTCGCAAAGACCTTTTCCCCGGATTGCCTCATAGACCCTGGCTTCCTGCCGCCGGTTGATGAGCCTGTCTGTTCCTTCCCCGGGGATGCGCATAATGTACTGATCTCCCCTCACGCTGAACATAAAGGACCGATTGGTCATCCCCTTCTTCAGCACGACGATGTTTGTGATCTCGTCTGCCTGTACACCAAACACCTTGCAGATTGCGGCAACAGCCCCGGTCTGCAGGTTGTTGGAAGACGAATCCAGTTCCCGCAGCTGTTCATAGGAATTGATCTCCAGCACTTCTTCCGCAGGCAAGACTCTTGCCGGCACCGTCATGCGATCCCCGAAGTAAAGCGCTTCTTCCCAAAAAGCGCCGGCATACCGCCTCATTTGGTCCAGCCCCGCAAGCTGCGATCTCACTCTAACAGCATTCTCTCCACATAGGTATGCTATCCCAACCATGCGGTTTCCGGCTTCGGTTGGCGCCTTTCGCACCAACTCCCCTTTCCGGTTAACCCGGACGTCGGAACTGACGTCTTTCTCTGCCGATACTGCGTACCACGAACAAAGCTCATTTTCGCGGAATGGATTCCCCTCACACCAAAGGTCACTCGGAACAATATAGCAGTTTTCAAGATCACTCTCTGCCAGCGCAAGGCTGTGCAGATTGTTTTTTGCTGCATAGTCAGCGTTGAAGATAAGTTTTACGCCGAAACGATCGGTCAGATACTCGAACTGCTCCTTCCGGTACCCGACTATGACAGATATATCCCGTACTCCAACCTCATGGAGCTGGCGGATCTGCCGCTCGATCAGGCGCTCACCCCGCACTTCCAGCAGGGCCTTCGGCGTGTTGCTGACGGGGACCATACGCATGCCGTAGCCGGCTGCCAGAATCACGCCGCGACGCGGCTTACAAGTTTCCAGCCGGTTCTGCGCCTTTTCCGTCAGCTGAACGGAGTCATCCAGGAAACCTTCTTTTTTCAGCGCCTGCAACATTCGATTTGCAAGGCCGAGCGAGATGGCGACCTGCTCCGACAGTTCCCGCTGCGTCAGACCGGGTGTTCTGCCCAGTGCCAGCAACATTTCACTTTCTACATAGTTCATAGTTGATGCTCCAAAAACGGACGGTAACTCGGGTCTTCCGCCGCGAGTTCTTCCAGAGTGTCAATTTCGGTCACATCGCCTGGGTTCATTGGGAAGATGCCGAGTTCATAGTCTTCCGGATGGCAAAAGAGCGCTACATCGTCCCAGTAAATTGAGGCGTTCTTTCTTTCTACATACTCCAGTTCCAGATGCTGCCGCAGCTTTGCGCCGTCTTCGGCAGCCCAGCGGCTGATGCTGAACAGCTGCCATCCTCCTATGCCTCCCATGCGGGAGCAGCGGGTAATCACACCCTTCTCTGCTGTCAGCAGCCATTCTCCGGTCTCATCGTCTGTCCAGACGACATTGTAGCCGGAGCGTTCAAACTCTGGTGCCAGGACTGTCGGATTCCGGATGATCTGGTCTGCATCCAGGATAATACAGTCTGAGAGATGGTCCCTGGCGTAATACAGCGAGGCAATGTTATTTGCACAATCCCAATCAGGGTTCTCTATCAGCTTCAGATCGGGATACTCTTTTTCCAAACAGGCAAACAGCTCTTTCTTATAACCGACAACCACATAGATTTCAAAAATCCCATTCTGCTGCAGAGCAGAGACGACAGAGTCGATCATGCGGACGCCGTTAACTCGGATGAGCGGCTTCGGCGTATCAAAAGACAGAGGCCGCATGCGTTCTCCTCTGCCTGCCGCCATGATGATTGCACGTTTGACTGTTGCCATTTGTTAACTCTCCTTTGATGTTCACGGAATCATAAAAATTATTATTTCGTGAACATATGCGTATTATAGCACAGAAAAAAAGATTGTCAATAGCCGGAGCTGCCTGTTAAAGGTGGAGGAGATATCCTTTGCTTGCGCTTTACAGGCGTAACTGTTATAATAATTTATCAGATTAATAGTTGACTACTGTCTGCTGTGAGGTTCTGCTCTTGAGTCAGCCCAGCATCAAGAAAAACTTCATATTCCACGCTCTGTACGAGCTGCTGATTTTCATCACGCCGCTCATCACTACGCCCTATGTAGCCCGTGTTCTCGGCAGCGACGGCGCCGGCATTCAAAGCTACACAGGATCAATTATGGCGTTCTTTACCATGTTCGCCGCCCTCGGGACGCCGCAATACGGCCTGCGCGAGATCGCCCGACATCGTGACAAACCTTATAAGGCCAGCAAACTGTTTTGGGAAATTGAGCTGCTGACTGTGTTCACGTCCCTCATCTGCCTGGCAGGGTGGATTATGCTGTGTATTTTCTGGATGGAATACCGCATCTACTTCCTGGTGTTGATCCCGGTTCTGTTCAGCACCATGTTCGACATCAGCTGGTTCTTTACCGCCTATGAGAAGATCGGATATATTGTTGCAAGAAACGCCTTCTTTAAGATTCTCAACATCGTCCTTCTGTTCACGCTGGTAAAATCCAAAGGCGACCTGGTACTCTGCATTTTCCTGGGATCCGTTACCAGTCTGCTCGGCAGCCTTTCCATGTGGCTCTACCTGCCGAAACTGTTGGTAAAAGTGGATTTCCGCACACTGACCTTCCGGCATCACTTTCATGAGACGCTGGTATACTTCATCCCGACAATCGCCGTCTCGGTCAGTGCGGTCCTTGACAAATTTCTTCTGGGCCTCATCATCCATGACTTCAGCCTGAGTGGTTATTATGAGCACGCCAAAAAGCTCATGAGCCTTATTGATTCCCTCGTCATTTTCTCGCTCTTTACGGTGGTGGAGGCAAGGGTCTCTTACCTGTTTGCACAGGAGAGAACCGACGAAATCAAACATCTGATCCGCCGGTCGATGGATTGTTCCTTCCTGCTCGGACTCGGTTGCGTGTTTGGCGTAGCGGGAATTGCGCATGTTTTCGTCCCGGTTTTCTGGGGTCCCGGATGGGAGCCGGTCGAGACGCTGTTGTACCTGATGTGTCCGATTACACTAATTGTGAGCATCAGCTACTGCCTTGGCGGGCTGTATTACAACCCAAGCGGCAACCGGGCGCAAAGCGCAAAATATGTGATTATCGACGCCTGTATCAATTTGGTGCTGAATTTGCTTCTGATCCCGAGATGGAATGCCTATGGCGCCGTCATTGCCACCATTATTGCCGAAGGCGTCACCACGGTCATCTATGTACAGAACTGCAGGGGCTACCTACTCTGGCATTCGATCTGGGAATGCTTCTGGAAGCGCTTCCTGGCCGGCGCCGGCATGTGCGCTCTGGTTATGGCTATCGGGCGCTTTGATATGGGCAACAGCATTTTGAAACTGGTCATACAGATTCTTACCGGTGGTGTCTTCTATATCGCCGTGCTGTGTCTGGCAAGGGATGAAATGCTGAGAGAGATGCTGGAACTTGCCGTCAGCAAAACGAAGCAGGTATGCCAGATTGTGAGAAGGAAATAAGAATGAGCGCAATGAAAAGCAGGGAGAACTCTGTTCCTTTGGAACTGATCCAATCCTGTGAATTTGAAATGATGAAATACCTGAAACAGGTCTGTGACGAGCATCATCTGCAGTATTATCTCGCGTACGGAACTTTGATCGGTGCCGTCCGGCACCAGGGGTTTATCCCATGGGATGATGACGTCGACATACATATGCCGCGTGAGGATTTTCTGCAATTGGTTGAGATCATGAAGCAGAAACCGCATCCTTACTACCGTATGATAGCCAGAGAAACCACTCCGGAATACTCTTATCTCTGGCCAAAACTGATTGACACCCGGACAAAACTAACCCAAATTGGCGATTGGAAGGAACCGGTACAGCTCGGCATTTTTATCGATATATTTCTTCTGGACGGAGCGGGCAACTCCCGAGAAGAGGCGGAAGCTCGGTATCGGCAGGCATTTCTGCTGTATCGGCATGTAAAAAGAGCTGCCATGAAAATGTTCTCTCCGTGGGAAAGCTGGTGCAGGACAATTCCAAAGTGGATATACCATATCCCGGAAAAAGTTATGGGGATCGGCTACTGGATGGACAAACATGCTTCTTTTTGCAGCAAGAAGGCATATCACGAATACGAATATGTTGGTGCTATGGGGGCAAGCACTCCGGAACCGTCTCGAAATGTATGGAAGAAAGAGTGGTTCGGCAGCGGAACCGATTTGACTTTTAACGGTGAACTCTTTCAAGCCCCCTGCAACTGGGATGCTGTACTGCGTCCGGAATACGGAGATTACATGCTGCTCCCTCCGCCTGAAAAACGTATCCCGCACCATGATTATTACCTTGAACTGCCGGACTCCGGCATTTCAGAGTGGGCTGATACCATATAACACTTTTGCGGCGTTATACTGAGTTGGAGGAAATTATGGATCTTGAATTAGTCAGTGTCATTATTCCTGTTTACAAAGTGGAGCCTTACCTGGATAAATGCGTAGAAACCGTCCTGCGACAAAGCTATTCCAACATTGAAGTCTGGCTGATTGATGACGGTTCCCCCGATTCTTGCGGATTGTTATGCGATCATTGGGCAGAAAAAGACCGTCGTATCCGCGTGATCCACAAGGAAAACGGCGGTCTGGCCGATGCACGCAATACTGGTCTGGACGCTGCAAATGGAGATTATATCGTTTTTGTTGACAGTGATGATTACGTAGCTTCTGACATGGTGGAGAAGCTTTACAAAGCCCTGAAAGCCGGAGATGCCGACATGAGCATCTGCAATTTTCTTCATGTTTATGAGAATGGCGATCCTGTTCCGGACCTGTGCGACGCACGGCCAATTGGAGATGAAGTTATCACCGGACAGGAAGCCATCATAAAGATGCACACACCTGAAAAAGGCCGGTGGATCGGCTGGTATTACAGCATGGCATGGAACAAGCTCTATAAAAAGGAGTTGTTCTCTGAAATCCGATATCCGAAGGGGAAACTCTGTGAAGATGTCTTTATTGCCCACTGGCTTTTTGGAAAATGCAACCGGATTGCATGCATCAGTGACGTTTGCTACTATTACCTGAGGCGTACCGGCAGCATCACTTATGGAAGAAACTGTAAAACAAATCTGCATGATGCTGAAGGATATTTAGATCGGGCACTGTACTGCTATGACCATGGTCTATACAGGGCAGCAGGGCATGCATTTTGGGAATCGTCTATTTTGTTAGCCGATGCGTACCCGACAGGGGAGCTCGGCAGAGAAATACAGGATGAATATGAAGAAACCCTGCGTTGTTTCCGTCAGAATATCCGCTGCCGGAAATACTGCACGGCAAAGGAAGCGCTGCAGATTTCTATCGTTAATGTCAATCCAGCACTGTATCGGAGTATCTTCCGTAATTCAATGCGGATTACCATGAAGAGAGCATTAAGGAACTTGAAATGGGCGTTCAAAAAGTAAGCATCATCGTCCCCGTTTACAACGTCGAGCGTTATTTGGATAAATGCCTTGAGAGCATTTTGCAACAAACATACCCCAATCTCGAGGTGCTTCTGGTGGATGACGGCTCCATCGACGGGAGCGGCCGGATCTGTGATGATTGGGCTGCGGCTCATTCTTGCTTCCGGGTAATCCACAAGATCAACGGAGGCTTGTCTGACGCGCGCAACACCGGGTTGGACGCCGCAACCGGGGAATATGTGGCTTTTGTCGACAGTGATGATTATATCGCACCTGATATGTTACAGAAACTGTATGAGGCAATGTCTGTTTCCAATGCAGAAATGGGGATCTGTAATTTTCTCAACGTAGATGAGCACGGTGTTCCCATATCTGAGCTCAATTGGAACCTTCCGATCAGGGACGAAGTTATTTCCGGCTTTGACGCTATAACAAAAATGCATATTCCTGTAAAACGAGGATGGTTGGGCTGGTATTACAGCGTGGCCTGCAACAAACTTTATAGAAAAGTACTGTTTTCCGATGTGCGTTTTCCTGTCGGCAAACTATGTGAAGACGTTTTCGTCGCGCATCGCCTGCTGGGGAAGTGTGAAAAGGTTGCCTGTATCAGCGATGTTGGCTATTATTACGTGCAGCGCGCAGGAAGTATCGTACACAGCAAAACGCCTAAAACAAACCTCCATGACGCTGAGGGATACCTTGACCGGGCGCTTTATTGTTTTGAGCACGGTCTGTACAGGCCTGCCGGCCACGCTTACGGCAGAGCTGCCATGCTTCTTCCGGATGCAGACCCGGGAAGGGAAAACCAGCAGGAACTGCTGAGCGAATATAACGAGGCGCTTCGCTGTTTCCGGCAGAACATCAGGTTCCGCAAATACTGTACTCTTAAGGAAGCTATACAGGTCAGCATCGTTTTCCTGAGTCCAAATTTGTACCGTATTGTTTTTCGAAATCCTGTATGGCAAACAATCAAAACGGTTTTTTCGTCAACGGCCGGGGGAAATTCTCATGAGTAACTGCACCATCTTTGTCGCCGCACATAAAAAACCTGACTACAAGCTTCCGCAGCCCTACAAAATCTGTCAGGTCAATGCAGAAAAAAACGGCCGTTGGGAAGGTGATTATGCCCATGACAATGATAGTGAGTGCAATATTTCCAGCAAAAACGATCGCTACAGTGAATTAACTGCGCTTTATGAACTATGGAAGAAGCAGAACGCCAATATCAAAGGCTTGGTTCACTACCGGCGGTTTTTTTCCAGAAACAATCGCCTTAACCCCGTTCATTTCATGAATCATTTTCTGCATCCTTCATATTCAGAAAACCTTATTTTAACAGAGGCCGATATTCAGGAATATCTTTCCGGGGCAGATATTATTCTGCAATACCCTGTTTTTCCAAGCCTTGTCTGTGCAAGGGAAGATTTGCTTCGTTTTGTGTTCCCACGCGATGTATTGATTCTGGATCATGTCATTCACCATGATTTTCCGGAATACGCTGATAGTTATGAAAAAGTGATGCTCTCAACAAACATCAGCTATTTGAACATGTTTGTTGCACGACGCGAGACCTGTGATTCTTACTGCGAGTGGCTTTTCCAAGTTCTGGAGAAAGTCGAAACCAAGCTTGATGGTCTGGAAAAGTATGATGCGCAGCATCGGCGCATTTTCGGGTATCTCTCGGAAGTGCTGTTGAATGTGTGGGTGTTACACCATCACTTGAGAGTGCAGTATGCATTTGTTCTGCAGCTTGAAACCGAGAAAAAACTCAGCATAAAGAGCTCCTTACAGCAGCGAGTTAAGGCAAAGCTCAGTAACAAGCCTGTCGCATCTGCCGTCAACATGCTTTTTTACAGTGTTCCATGCAGATACCGGCAACTGGTAAGTGCTGAAAAGAAACCATATTCGCTGAATCTCCAGATGCTTTACCGCAATATTGGATCGCTTCATGATCTGACGTGTTATTACCGCCGCTATACCAATACAAGGATCAGCATGGAAACCGTTTCCATTTCGGGTACACCGGTTTATTATCACCTTGTGCTGCAGGAGCCGGAACAGGTCTATGCTTATAGGCAAAGCAACAACCGTTGTATCGTATCTATTTTTTCCGATGATGCTCATATATTCTTTCTGGCACGGGAGCAGATCATGCTTAAGTATCAGGCGAAATATACCGTAACATTTCGTCTGCTTACCAGAAATCCGGACATAGCCTATATCGGAAGAGAACATCCTGATGTGCAGGTGTTTTTTCTGAATTAAGCTGTTCGGTAAACCACCGGCCACGGAACTGTGCCCTGCATTTCCCAAGCCTGAACCGAGTTGTTCTCCCAATAAATAAAACAGACAGTGCATTCTGAACCGAACCAGTAAAAACGGACAATAGACAAAACGCCCCCTATGTAGGAGAATAATTACATAGGGGGCGAAGCTATGTCTAAACAGAAAATGAAGGACAACGAGCAGATCATTATACGACTGCGAGAAGAAGGGAGAAGCCGGCAAGAAATAGCAGATATACTGGGACTGACGGAAGCACAAATAAAGGATTGGGTCACCAGATATAACAGGCGGAAGAAGAAACAGGCGGAGGGGGTTGCAACACTTCCAGCGGGCAGGCCGCGGAAAGATTATCCACTTACAGAAGACAACAAAGTTGAATACTACAAACGCCAACTGCGGCTGGCAAAGTCTGAGAACAAACATTTGAAAATGGAGAATGAATTAATGCGGGATTTTCTCTCGCTTACCGGGAAGGAGTGAAAGCCAGCGTTAAGTATAAAGTGATCTACCGTCACAAGGAAACGTACAGCATTGGTGAAATGTGCCGCTTCTTCGGCGTCTCACGCAGCGGCTACTACGGGTTTGTAAAGCGGATGGAGGTTCCGTCAAAAGATCTGCCTCTGGCTGAAAAGATCCGTGAGTGCCAGGCTGAATGCAAGAGCACTTATGGTTACCGCAGAGTGCAAATTTGGCTGGAGAGGCACGGAATGCATTACAATCCCAAAACAGTCCTCAAAGTAATGAACAAATACAGTCTGCTCTCTGTTGTTAGGAGAAAACGGTATGTGAAGTATGGAGAATTGCTGCATCGGTATCCGAACCTTCTCAACCGCAATTTTGCTGCCGATCGACCAAACCAGAAATGGGTAACGGACATTTCCTACATCCGTACCGGACAAGGCTTCCTTTACCTCTCTGTGATCCGCGACCTCTATGACAACAGCATTGTCGCCTACAAGACCGGAACAGAACAGACGATCCATCTCGTCCTGAACACAATTCGCGCTGCCAAAAGAAATGAGAAGGTCACTGCAGAGCTGCAACTCCACAGTGACCAGGGCTTTCAGTATACCTCGCAAGCGTACTTTAAGCTAACTCAAGAATACGGTATTACGCCGTCTATGTCAAGAC
>CAZMXF010000072.1:0-10161 GCA_964570015.1 uncultured Oscillospiraceae bacterium
GGTATTTTAGCATCAGCGCTTGGCATTTGTCAAGCCTTTTTTGTTAAATTTCATTTGGCGGGAGTGAAAGCTCCGGCCGTTTTCTTTTTTCCCGATCTTTTGGAGTTCTTTGAGGTTTTTATGACTGTTTCAAAAGACTTTATCTGTGTGATCGTCGTCCTCGTCCTGGAGGGACTGCTGGGGCTCTGGCTGCTGTACCGCTCCGGCGTGCTGAAGAGCCGCCTCTCCTGGTTGGTCAGCGTCCTGCTTCTCGCCCTTGCACTCGGGCTTCGTGCGCTGCTCTTCGACTACGAGACGCTGGATTATCTTAACTTTCTCTCCCGCTGGGTAGAGTTTTTCCGGGAGCACGGCGGCTTCTCCGCCATGCGCTATCCCATCGGGAACTACAATATTCCTTATTTATATTTCCTGGCGCTCTTCTCCCTGCTGCCGATGGATGATCTCTACCTCATCAAGCTCCTCAGTACTTTTTCGGACATACTGCTGGCCTGGAGCGTTCTCCTGCTCTGCAGCCGCTTCACCAAAGGCCGGTCCCGTCTTCTGGCAGCGTTTTTTGTCACTCTTTTCCTCCCGACCGTTTTCCTGAACAGCGCCGTCTGGGGGCAGTGTGACAGTCTCTACGTCGCACCGCTCCTGCTGGGGATCTGGTGCGCTTTGTCCGAACGGCCCTGGACTTCGATGATTCTCGCTGCGGTTGCCTTCGGCTTCAAGCTGCAGGCCGTGTTCATTCTCCCGATCTATGCCGTTTTCCTGATGTGCGGGAAGCTGAACTGGAAACACCTTCCTGCCTTTCCCGCGGCTTATCTGGTTCTGGTCCTGCCCGCGGTATGCCTGGGCCGTCCGCTTTGGGAGACCGTCACTCTCTACTTCGGCCAAACCGGCAGCATCGGGAGCGGCCTCAACTACAACTCCCCTTCCGTCTTCGCCGTATTCACACAAATCAAGGACCAGAAGGCTGCGGCCACCATCGCCGTCATTCTCGCTTTCTTTTATATGATGAACCTGCTGGCTGTCGCCTGGGTAAACCGGAAGACGCTGAATGACCGGGCGATCCTCGCTCTCTGTCTCCTCTTCGCCATCGGGATTCCCTTCCTGCTCCCGCATATGCATGAGCGCTATTTTTACGGGGCGGATATTCTGTCTCTGGTTCTGGCATTCTCCGTGCCCGTGTATTTCCCCGTCGCGCTTCTTGTCCAGTTTGCTTCTCTGCTCGGCTATCACGCCTACCTGAAGATGCGTTATCTCCTGCTCATGAACTACGGTGCCGCCGCCCTGATCGTCGCCTTTGCCCTCGCGCTGGTCTGTTTTCTCAGCGCGCTGCGCGAAGCCAAGCCGAAAAACCGCAAGCGAAAAACTTGAAAATTCCTTCTTGACAAGCGCCCCTCTCATGTGTATAATTGCTTTTGCCTTCAGGGCAGATGCGAGAGTGCTGGAATAGGTAGACAGGCACGTTTGAGGTGCGTGTGTCAACCGACGTGTGAGTTCAAGTCTCATCTCTCGCACCAAAACGGACCGATAATTGATACAATGTGTCAGTTATCGGTCCGTTTCTTTTTGCCCAGAATACCCGTGCCACAAGGCTTTCTGGTGTGAGCGCGTGCATTTATGCTTACAACCGGTATGATTTGTTAAGATGTTATCCCATAAAAGAATTGCTTCTTCCCTGTAATACAGCCACGGGAAGGTGAAAACTTAACCGCTTTTCTACAATTCAGAAAACAAAAATCTGCCTGCGCAAAACTGCGGAAGCAGTAGATTATCCCATCGAATTGTGATAATATACTATAATCAATGTTACCTTGAGCAGTATATAAATATTTTGTGCTTCTCAATACGGAATACTTGTGTTTTTTGTTACGCTTGGAGGAGACTGCCATGACTCCAGAAGAAAGAGCCAGACAACTGATCGATGCCCGTCTCGAGCAATCCGGCTGGGTGGTTCAGGATCTGAGAAAAGTGAATCCTATGGCTTCGCTCGGCGTTGCGGTCAGGGAGTACCCCACCAGCACTGGGCCAGTTGACTACGCTATTTTTGTCGACGGAAAACCCGTGGGTGTGATCGAGGCGAAGAAGGACGAAGTGGGCGAGAACATCACCGTAGTCGAGGGGCAGTCCGGGCGCTATGCCAACAGCACCTTCAAATACATCATGTCCGAGTATAAGATCCGTTTTGCCTATGAAGCCACTGGGCAGCTTACCCGTTTTACAGATTATGCTGACATCAAATATCGCTCCCGACGTGTATTTTCATTCCACAGGCCGGAAACGCTCCTGGCCCTGCTCGCGAAAGACAACACGATCCGCAATAACATGAAGCACTTCCCGGCCTTTGACGCCACTGGATTTCGCAAGTGTCAGATTACTGCAATTCAGAATCTGGACGCTTCCTTCGCAGATAATCGCCCCAAAGCATTGGTGCAGATGGCCACTGGCGCAGGCAAGACCTTCACGGCGATCACTGCAGCATACCGTCTGTTGAAGTTTGGCAAAATGAAACGCATCCTCTTCCTTGTGGACACCAAATCGCTGGGAGAACAGGCAGAGCGCGAGTTTCTTGCCTATACCCCGAATGATGATAATCGTTCCTTTGCCCAGCTTTATGGCGTTCGCCGCCTGAACAGCTCCTATATCCCCAATGACATCCAGATCTGCATCAGCACCATTCAGCGGATGTATTCCATCCTGAAGGGCGAGGAGATGGATGAATCCGCAGAGGAAGAATCCTTCTTCGAGCAGGATGGAGCTGATACGCAGGTGGTAAAAGAGGTCGTTTACAACGGCAAATATCCTCCGGAGTTTTTCGATTGCATCATCGTTGATGAATGCCATCGGTCGATCTATAATGTGTGGAATCAGGTGCTGGAGTATTTCGACGCCTTTATCATTGGCCTGACCGCCACGCCGGACAAACGCACCTTTGCCTTCTTTGACCAGAATGTGGTAAGCGAGTATTCCCGTGAGCAGGCCATCATCGACGGTGTGAACGTGGGTGAGGATATTTTCCTCATCGAGACCGATGTTACGAAAAATGGCGCGACAATTCTGAAACAACAGATTGAAACGCGTGACCGCTTGACACGCGCAAAGCGCTGGGTACAAATGAATGAAGATGTAGTTTACACATCCTCGACGTTAGACCGGGATGTTGTGAATCCCAGCCAGATCCGTACCGTGATCCGCGCATTCCGAGACAATCTGTTTACACAGCTTTTCCCGCATCGCCGCGAAGTGCCTAAGACACTGATCTTTGCCAAAACCGACAGTCACGCCGATGACATCATCCAGATCGTCCGTGAGGAATTCGGTGAGGGAAACGAATTCTGCCAGAAGATTACCTGTCAGGCAGAACGCCCGGAGACTGTTCTCAGTGCCTTCCGCAACGACTACTATCCCCGCGTTGCTGTCACCGTGGACATGATCGCCACGGGAACGGACGTAAAGCCCATTGAGTGCTTAATCTTTATGCGGGATGTGCGCAGCCGAAACTATTTCGAGCAGATGAAGGGGCGCGGCACCCGGGTGCTCGGAAGGGACGATCTGCAGAAGGTGACTCCCTCCGCAATGGAAAACAAGGATCATTTCGTGATCGTTGACGCTGTGGGTGTCACCAAATCCAAAAAGACTGATACCCGTCCGCTGGAGCGCAAGCCCTCTGTCAACATGAAGGAACTGATGCTGAATGTGGCTATGGGTGCGAAAGATGAAGATACGCTGACAAGTCTTGCCAGCAGAGTTGTCCGGCTTGCCGCGAAAATGTCCCCGGCGGAGCATAAAAGCTTCACGGCATTTGTCGGCAGTTCCGCGCAGACGGTTGCGCAAAGGCTGCTGGATGCCTTTGACCCAGATGTGATTGCGGCAAAAGCGAGTGTAGATCTTTCTGATGGCCGTTATCCGACGCCTAAAGAGCAGGAACGCATGGAAACAGCCAAAGCAAAGCTTGTGAATGAAGCCGTTCAACCGTTCTATAATCCAGATGTCCGGGATTACATCGAGAACGTGCGCCGCAGCCATGAGCAGGTCATCGATTCCGTGAATATCGATTCTGTTCTATTCGCCGGATATGATACCGACAAACAGGCGAATGCCGACCGCATCCTCAAGACCTTCCGAGAATTCATCGAGGAGAACAAGGATGAGATCCTTGCCCTGCGGATTATCTACGATCAGCGTTATAAGGACCGTCCCATGGCGATCACACAGCTCAAAATGCTGTATGAAAAGCTGAAGGCGCAGAACATCACCATCGAGCGCCTGTGGGATTGCTATGCCATCAAGAAGCCGGAAAGGGTCCGGCGCGGCACGGTCTCTCAGCTTACTGACCTGATCTCTATCATCCGCTTTGAGATGGGCTATGCCGACAACCTCACGCCCTTCGCGGACAAGGTGAATTACAACTTCATGCAGTGGACGCTTCGTCGGAACGCAGGCGCCGTACATTTTACAGATGAACAGATGGAGTGGCTGCGTCTGATCAAAGACCATATCGCGGTTTCCCTCAGTATCATGCCGAAAGACCTTGATCTCAGCCCATTTGACCGAAAGGGCGGTCTGGGCAGGTTTTACGATGTGTTCGGGGAACAGTACGAGACAATTTTGCAGGAAATGAACATAGAGTTGGTGGCGTAAAGGAGAATCCATGAGCAAGAAAAAGGGCAGCCAGGAAAAGCTGAAAACCAGGGACGAGGTTATTTCTACTTTTTTCAAATACGGGCTGTTTAATGGAGTAGGAATAACCCGCCTTGGAGAATCAAAGGAAATTCAGCGGCTGATCTGGTTTTTGAGCAACGGAAAGATTGAATCTTATGAGCTGCCGGATGCCTATGTAAAGGTCGACAATCAGATCTTGATAATAGAGCATTTTGCTATTGATGGTTTTGATACTTATCTTGACGGCGGAAGCAAATATCAACAGCGTGAGTCGATGGTAGATCGGGACTTTAGGAACAAGTCTGCAACGGAATCAGGTGTACACATGACAACACAAATCGGGGTTGCCAATTCGTATGCAGGGTTTCTGAAAAACTGCCAGAACAAATTTGAGCACCACTATACTCGCATTCCCGTCTATAAAGATCATTTGTTATCCGGCGGAATTGCGAATGAAGATACTCTATTCACGGTCTGTTTTTTAATAGATGAGGTATCACCACTCGGAACACTGACCTACGACGGAGAAAAGTTGCAGCCTGTCTGTTTGGCACAGTCAAAGGAGTTTTTAGAGTTCTTTTCGACTAAACCGGATGTTGATTGGATTCTCTCGGCGGTTGTTCGCATGCCCGAAAGCGGCTATTATCCATATTTCTTTTCACAGCAAGATGTTGATAACTGTAACGAGCATGTATTGGACTATGCAAGTTTCCAATTCTTATCGTCAGAACATACGATGGAAACCCGATTTAAGGCGATTATCCCTTAGGAGGGCTAAAGATGGAACTGGTGGAACTTGGATCTATTCTATGTTTTGAAAAAGGGAAAAAGCCTGTCTCCCAGACTGATTCACCAGATGAGGGATACCTCCCCTATGTCGATATTGAAGCTTTCGAAACAGGCAAAATAAAACAGTATACAAATGGGAAAAAATGTACCCCTTGCAATGAAGGTGACATTCTTATTGTATGTGACGGGTCTCGTTCCGGCTTAGTTGGACGAGCTGTAAAGGGGTATGTTGGCTCTACTCTGGCCAAAATATCTGCGGATGGTTTATCAAACAGGTACCTTTTCCGTTTTGTTCAGGGAAAATATGCTTTGTTGAACACGAAGAAAAAAGGCACGGGAACGCCTCATCTTAATCAGGAGATATTAAGACAACAGAAGCTGATAATCCCTTCTTTTTCCGACCAGGAGCGAATCGTTGCCCGGGTCGAAGATCTGTTTTCCCAGCTTGATGCCGGAGTGGATACTCTGAAAAAGACAAAAGCGCAACTTGCTGTATATCGGCAGGCTGTGCTGAAAGAAGCGTTTGAGGGACGGTTGACTGATCATATTCCTGTGAGTATATCGCTATCATGGGCATCGGGCGACGAAACAAGAACTCTTCCAATGATACCAGAAGAATGGCATTATATAGCATTAAAATATCTGGGAGATTTAGGGCGCGGTAAATCAAAGCACAGACCAAGAAATGATCCCAAACTGTTTGTCGACGGGAAGTATCCTTTTATTCAAACAGGGGATGTTAAGGCTGCGATAAATCATATTACTAGTTTTACAAAACAATATGGTGAGTTTGGCCTTTCACAAAGCAAACTATGGCCAAAAGGAACTCTGTGTATAACAATAGCTGCAAATATTGCTGAGACAGCATTTTTGGGAATCGATGCATGCTTTCCGGATAGCGTAGTGGGTTTTACGCCCAACGAAAGTGTTCTTGCCGATTATATCCGTTATTTTATTGAATCTCAAAAAATCCGTTTGTGGGCGTTTGCTCCTGCAACTGCGCAAAAGAACATCAATCTGGATACATTGGAAAACCTTATTGTTCCGTATTGTAGTATTGATGAGCAGCACATTGTGGTTTCAGAAATAGAATCTCGCATGTCTGTTTGCGACAGTATTGAGCAGACTGTTGACATCGCCCTGCAGCAGGCGGAGGCCATGCGGCAAAGCATTTTGAATCATGCGTTTGAAGGGAGCCTCTGATCATGGCAATCGAAGAGAATCCGTTTGATCATATCCTTTATGAGTTTTCAATGTATCTTCAAGCGTCTCTAATTCGATGTAATGTTCAGTTCATTACTAATCTGCTGATAGATAGCAGATTAGTGCATATGCGTAATCTTGCTTACTTTTTCTGCTCTGGGAATGAGAGAAGCAAGAAATATCTGCATTACTCTATGTTTATCTGTGAAACGCTCCCGCAGGAAATAGATCACGATTTATTTACTGAGATCCAAACCGTCACAAGCAATTCTACTTGTCATTTACTGAAAGGGAGACTAAAAAAATCATTTAAACAAGAAACAGCGTTGCTCGAGCAAAGAGTATTCTCTGTTTTTGTATCTTTGATAAAGGGTTTTTTACTTGAACTTGATAAAAATGTATGTACCGATTACGCTTCCGCTTGGGCGGATGAACAGATTCAAAGAAACGCCGCTGGAGTAATGGAGTTAATTCGCAGTTACGAAATAGTGGAAACAGAAAGTATAGTTGCTGTAACAATAGAGTAGGTGAAAAAAATGTCTGAACAAACATCATCCATCATCTCCAAAGTCTGGGGTATGTGCGGCCCACTGCGGGACGATGGTGTCTCCTATGGCGATTATCTGGAACAGCTTACATACTTGATCTTCCTGAAAATGTCCGATGAATACAGCAAGCCACCGTATAAGCGGGATACAGGTATCCCGGCAGGCTACGGCTGGTCGGATATGAATACACTCACGGGCGCAGATCTGGAAGGACAGTATAAAGCGACACTGGAAAAGCTGGGTGAGCAGGGCGGCATCCTCGGCCAGATCTTTCAAGGCGCGATCAACAAAGTCAGCAACGCCGCGATCCTCTATCGGATCGTACAGATGATCGACCGGGAAAAGTGGGTCTCCATGTCCTCGGATGTGAAGGGCGAAATTTACGAGGGCCTGCTGCAGAAGAACGCCGAGGACGTGAAATCCGGCGCAGGCCAGTATTTTACGCCGCGTGCGCTGATCCAGGCGATGGTCGCATGCATCCGCCCGGAGCCGATGAAAACGATCGCGGATCCCTGCTGCGGCAGCGGTGGTTTCTTCCTTGCGGCACAGGCTTTCCTTGCCGCCCCGGAAAACTATGCGCTTGACCGGGAGGAAAAGGAATTTCTAAAAAACGGGACCTTCTACGGCAATGAGCTGGTGCCCACTACCTTCAAGCTGTGCCTGATGAATCTGTATCTGCACAACATCGGGGACATTTACGGCGCTGTGCCTGTTGCCCGCGGCGATTCGCTGCTCACCGATCCCGGCTATCGCGTGGATTACGTTCTCACCAATCCGCCTTTCGGCAAAAAATCCTCCCTCACCTTCACCAATGAGGAAGGCGAACAGGAGGAAGAAGACCTCGTATATAACCGTCAGGACTTTTGGACGACCAGCAGCAACAAGCAGCTCAATTTTGTCCAGCATATCAACACGATTCTGAAAGCCACGGGCAAAGCCGCCGTGGTCGTGCCGGATAACGTTCTGTTCGAGGGCGGTGCGGGAGAGATCATTCGCAAAAAGCTGCTAACGACCTGTGATCTGCACACGATTCTCCGTCTGCCCACCGGAATCTTCTATAAACCCGGCGTCAAAGCGAACGTTATATTCTTTGACAAGCGCCCGGCCAGCGCCGAAACGCAGACAAAGGCCGTATGGATCTATGATTTCCGTACCAATGTCCACTTCACGCTGAAGCAGCATCCGATGCAGTATTCTGATCTGCTGGATTTCATCGCCTGCTATCACCCGGAGAACCGTCACGAGCGTACCGAAACATGGAGCGAGGATAATCCTGACGGCCGCTGGCGCAAATTTGATGTTTCAGAGATTCTGGCGCGGGACAAGACCAGCCTTGATATTTTCTGGATCAAGGACAAGTCCCTTGCCGATCTGGACAGTCTGCCGTCACCGGATGTGCTGGCCGATGATATCATCGAAAATCTGCAAAGCGCACTGGAGAGCTTTCAGGAACTGAAGGCACAACTGAAATAACAACTAATTCTGTAAAGAAGGTGTTGTTTATGAAGAAAATCCTGATTTCTGTTTTGCTGATTGTGCTGCTTTCCTGCTGTTTCACAGGCTGCGGTCCTGCTGCAGTCCCTGAGGATCCTGCGCCTGCTTCCACACCGGAGCCGACGATTACACCATCGCCCACCCCGACGCCGATCCCCATGTTGCGTTTTCCGGATGGGTCCACCCATCCGTCTGATGAAACCAGGCTGACACTGCACACGCTGGCGCACAAGGATGTTCCGGAAGTCGCAGAGCTGCTGAAGCAGATGCCGAATCTGGAGTATATTGACCTCGGCACGGACGGTGCCTGGACCGAAACAGAACGCGCGGAACTGAATGCGGAGACCGCGGCCGCAGAACGCCCCGCAGAAGCGACGCGCGATCTCACATGGTCGGATCTGCTCATGCTGCAGGAAGCAGTGCCCCAGGCAGATCTTGATTACCGTTTTGTATTTTACGGGAGGTATCTCAGCACGCTGTCGGAGGAAATGGACCTCAACCACAGCATCATGAGCGATGAAGGCGCAGCTGTTCGGGAGATTCTTCCTCTGATGAAATACTGTAAACGCCTGGATATGGATTCCTGCGGAGTTTCCTCAGAGGAGATGGCAAAAATCCGGGACGCTTACCCGAATATGGAAGTAATCTGGCGGATCTGGTTTGCATATGATCAGTTTACCATGCGAACAGACTCCGAGCGTCTCTGGTGCGCCAATTTTTATCCGTATATGTGGGATGAAGAGACACAGGAACTCAAATATCTGACTCACCTGAAATATCTGGATCTCGGTCACAACCTACAGCTGCATGACTGGAACTTTCTGCGGTATATGCCGGACCTTGAAGTGCTGATCCTTACGTCGAGCAGCTGGGAATCACTGGATATGCTGGAAAACTTGACCAAACTGGAATATCTGGAGATTATTCCTTACGCGCATCTTGATCTTGACCTTCATCCATTGGCAAAGCTTACCAATCTTGAGCATTTGAACATCTGCGCGATGGGTAAAACAGAAGGCTGGGAAGTGCTGCTGAACATGAAAAAGCTGAAACGCCTCTGGATTGGTGAGGAGACCGGGTATTATCTCCCAGAAGGAGCGGAGGAGCAGATCCGTGCGGCTCTGCCGAATACGGAAATCATGTTCAGAGGGGGCGGGGCCGCCACCGGCAGCTGGAGAATCAATCCTGACGGCACGGTTCCCGAGCGCTATACTTTGCTGCGCGAGCAGTTTGACTATGACCACTGGCCCTCTGTTGCACCTTATCCGTACAACGACCCATTGTATAATCCCCCCTGGTGATCGGATCAAACATCTTTAGATCTTTCGTGAAGTGGTAAGTTTCAATTGGGCACAGCGGGGTTATTTTTAGTACAGACGATGTATCATGACAGGCAACAGAAAACAGGGTCCATTACGGGCCCTGTTTTTGACGAATCAGGAGATTATTATTCGTTGATGACCAGGTCCTCAAAGGCGGC
>CAZMXF010000073.1:0-9964 GCA_964570015.1 uncultured Oscillospiraceae bacterium
AGTCTCTCGACCCGAACGCCGTCTGCGGTCATGCTCCGGACTCCCTTTTCCACGCCGTCCGGATTACTCACATGGATCGTGTAAATGCTGCCGCGCCACTTTCGCACCACTGTGAATTCCTTCCAATCCGCAGGGATGCAGGGATCTACGATGATGCCGTCAAAGTCCGGCCGGATGCCGAGGAGATACTGCGTCGCAGCAAAGTATGACCAGCCGGCCGATCCCGTCATGAAGGGATGCCTCGCACGTCCGAAGGCACTGTGATCCCGCCCGACAACAAACTGGCAGTAGCTGTAGGGTTCCGCCTGCCGAACCTCGATCCGGTCGTTCTGCAGGGCCGGGCAGAGCGCATTATAGAACTTCATCGCCCGCGACCCTCTGCCCAGTTTTGCCTCGGCGACCCAGGCCCAGGGATTCGGATGGCTGAAAATCGCGCCGTTTTCCTTGAGGCCGGGATAAACCCTCGTGACAAAACCGATGCCGTCGTCGGGCTTCGTGTAGCAAGGGGCATTCAGCATCAGGCCGTATTCCGTGAAGAGATACTCGTCCACACTGTCCATGGCCAGGATTCCCTGTTCCCGCGTTGCTGCGCCGGAGATGACGGCCCAGGTATTCGACTCCATATGGACTTTTCCTTCTGTGTCGGTCTTCGTTCCGATTTTCCGGTTGTCCGCCGTAATGCCGCGGAGGAACCACCCTCCGTCCCAGAGGACTTCCCGGCAGCGCGTCCGGACCCGCTCTGCAAGCTCCCGGTACCGGGATGCGTCTTCACTTCTGCCCAGGTGTTCCGCCAGCGCACAGAAGTTCTCCAGGGCCCAGAGATGCAGGAAGCTCACCATCGCGCTCTCCCCGCCACCCAGGTTCAGGCAGTCGTTCCAGTCGGCCCGCAATCCTTTGCAGATCCCGTTCTGTCCGACCTGCCGCGCGGAGAAATCAAGAATGCGTTTCAGGTGCTCATAGACAGTTCCCTCGCCGCTGTCGGCATAGCAGAGCATTTTATCGACAAATCTGTCGTCACCGGTTTCACGGACATATTGAACCACCGCACTCACCAGCCACAGTGCGTCGTCGGCGCAGGCGTCCCGGATGCCATGGACAATCTGGCTTCTGGGGGGAGTCGGGACAACCGTCGGAGATTTGAAGGATTGCTCCTTTTCTTCCGGTTCAAACCATCTTGGCTCAAACAGGTGCAGGCCGTAGCCCTCTGCAGTCAGCGCCCGCAGCAGCTGAATCAGGCGTTCCCGGCATTTTCCGGGATTGGAATGCGGTATCGTCATCGCATCCTGCGCGGTGTCACGATAGCCGAGGCCGACGCGGCCCCCTACTTCGATGAAGGAAGTAAAACGGGAAAACATCACATTGATCTCACTCTGGTAGAGGTTCCAGAGGTTGAGCTCAGTGTTCATGCCTTCGTTCGGCGTCTGTACCTGAAGGCAGCTGAGTTTCTCGTCCCAGAATACCGCAAGCCGCCGGAACTCTTCATCCACTCTTGCCGGAGTGTATGTCTCTCTGGCGCGCAGGCCCGCTGCTGCATCACCTTCGCCGAGGAAAAACAGCAGTCTGGCCTCCTGCCCCGGGGCAAGGCTCAGGGTTCGTTTCAGGGCGGCGCAGTGGTTTCCACCCTTCTCAAAGCTCCCGTTCATTTCTCCGGTTTCCACGGCAACCGGATTGCGCTCTGTCCGGTATGGCCTGATAAAACTGTCCCGCAGGCAGTCAAATCCATCGGGCTCACATTCCGCCGTGAAGAACTGGAAGCTGTTTTCTTCATAGTGCAGCTCATACTCGATGACGCCCTCTTCAAAACGGCTTCCCGCTGCATAGAGGCTCATCTGGAAGTTGCGGTTATCCATATCGACCTGATGGAAGCTGAATTCCGCATATGGGAAGACCGACAGGTTTCTCGGCCGCCCGCTGTCGTTGCGCAGGCGCAGATCCCAGATCTCCACCGGTTCATCCATCGCGACAAACAGAGTCTGTTCGGCGCTGATTCCACCGTAGTCACTCAGATACTTCACATAGCCCAGACCATGCCGGCAGGAGTAGTGTTCCTTCGGCTTGCCCACCGGCTGCCAGGAGACAGACCAGTAGTCACCGTCCTCGTTGTCCCGGAGATAGATATAATGACCCGGTCCGTCCATGGGGACACCGTTCGGGCGAAAGCGCGTGACCCGGTGGTATTCCGAACTCCCACAGATCAGGTAACCGCCGGCGGTATGATTAAAAACACCCATCATGTCCCCGGTCCCGATGTAGTTGGTCCAGGACACGGGAACATCGATCCGGTCGATCACGTATTCTCTTTTCTCATTGTCGAAGTGTCCGTACTGCATGTTTTCTTCCTCCCGTCCCATACTGATCCCATTATACGCCGGGACAGACGGAAAAGGAAACCGTCAAACCTGCCTCTTCTTGTCTATTTTTGCGGACCTGTCCGCAGCCGGTCCATCCGTTTCTTTGAAAAACACGGCCATGCCGGGGGCACAGCCGTGTATATGTTTTTCCGATCTATCCCAGTCCTGTTCCGTTTCCGCCGGTTTTCCGGAAGAACAGCTGCAGGCTGTTGTACAGTCCGACAAGGTAACTGTGATCTTCATGCCCCCAGCCCTGCACCAGGGTGAACTTCACATTCTCTTCGTCAAAGGAGCCTCCGTATGTCAAAAGATTGTGATACGAGATCTCCGGTCCGTAACGGTCGTCGAATTCACCTTCACAGATATACAGCATCCGCAGCGGGAGCTCTGAAAAACCTTTCTCCGTCCAGATTTCCGACAGATGCCAGGGCTCGATCTCTCCTCCCCCGCAGAAGGCATACCAAGCCAGCAGGTCGAAATTTTCACCGATCACACAGAAATACTCCGCATAGGCTCCGAAGCTCGCCCCGAGCACGCCGAAGTGCTCCCTCGCCGCCCGCAGCGCTTCTCTGCTACCATCGGCGGCATAAGTCGCGTATTTTTCAACAATCCACGGGAGAAAGTCGATCCCGATCTCCTTCTCAAACTGCTCATAATCATATCCGTTTCCGGCATTGCTGGGCTGGCGGTCATAGAGATAGATACAGGGACTCACCACGATCAGCGGCCTGCAATAGCCTTCTTCGATCATCCGATCCAGCAGATTCGGCACGGAAACCGGGATCGGCGCCTCTTCACTGCCGTAGTTGCGTTCCTGCTCCAGCCAGAAGCGGTGATCCGCCCAGGCACAGTGCAGCAGAATCAGCACGTCATACTGTCCCTGCGGGTCATACCCGTAGGGCAGATAAACCATCACGTCCTTGTTGATTCGGTTCGGTGTGTCCGAGACCATGTCCCGGGTAGGATAATCCTCTTCCAGCACCGTCCCCTTGTGTTCCGCAGGGCGCAAAAGTTCCTCCGGCAGATCCGTGTCCGTCAGGCTAATCGGACGCAACGGCTTCGGGGTCGGGCGTGCGGTTGGAGTCGGTTCGGGCACCGCTGAAGAGATCGGTGCAGGTTCCTCCGAATTCTCATCAGCAGTTTCTCCGCCCTCCGGCAGCATTCCGATACTCTGGAGCTGTTCCTTTGCCGCAGCTTCGGATTCCAGGTTTCCTCCCGGCAGACCGTTTGTCCGCACCAGCAGGATCCCCGCCAGCGCCAGAATCAGCGCAAGCAGAACCGCGGCTTCTTTCCATCCTTTCATTCGGGTACCGTCATCAGAGGAAGATGTCGTAGTACTCTTCCAGCCCGTCCTGAATCGTCGTCTTCAGCTCTTCACCACGCCGTCTGGCTTCGTTCTCCACGCCGGTATACCAGTCGGAAAGTCCGCTCCCCATTTCTTTCACCCAGTCCGTCATACCCTGCTTCATCGGTCGGAACACCGCGTCTGTTACGCTGGAATCAAACGGATTCAGCCATTCCTTCTTCGGAAGTCTGCCCTCCAGGATTCCGGTCAGGGTGTCAAGGATTTCCTTTCGCCGCAGCTCGCTGGTGCCGATCAGGTTCATCAGATCTCCGATCCCCTGAAACATCTCATCCTGCGGTTTTTCATGCTTCGGATACTGCCCCGCTTTGTAGTTCTCGATCACCACCGCGTAGCGCTCTACCGCGCCCTTGACTGCAGTGTCCCAGGAGATGTAAACATCCCGCTGCGCTCCCTCGCCGATCTCCCTCATTGTTTCGGGGTTTTGACATACCTTCTCCAGACTGGCCGCCATGGAGTCTGCATTCTCATCGATCTGGATACTGTTCACCGCATCAGTCGTATCTTCAGCGGCGCAGCTGCCCGAAACCAGAACACTTCCGAGTCCGCAGGCTGCCGCCTCCCTCACGACCAGACCGTTGGTGTCAAAGGTGGACGGGAACAGGAAAAGATTTGCTCTGCAGTACCAGGCCCGGATATGGGTCCGGTCATGGATCGGATCCGTGAAGAAAACCTTTCTGACCAGGCCGAGTTTTTCACTGTAGGCGACGATTTCCTTTTTGTCGGTTCCGCCGCCGATAAACACCATGCGAAAGTCGAATCCCGCGTCTGAAAGTTTTTTCAGCGCGTCCAAAGTGATGCGGATGCCCTTGTACCACATCATCCGCCCGACGAAAAGGAAGAGCGGCACGCCTCTGGGCAGATCATAGCCTTTCGTTACTTCGTCAATCAGGGCATCTGATACCCGACCCTGTGGGAAATCAACGCCGTTCGGCATGACGATGTAATCACCCTTGTATCCGAGCTTTTTCAGGTTTTCTCCCGCGCCGTTGGAGACAGTCCACACCTCGTCGCAGGCCGAGATGTTCTCCACCAGGATCTTCGCCGCTTCTTCCTGCAGACGCTTGGAACGGATGGCGTTGGCGATGTCGATGTCGAACTTGGTATGATAGGTGAAGACCAGCGGCACGTCCAGCCGGGCCCGCACCGAGCGGGCCAGCATCGTGGAAGTAATCGGGCAGTGGCTGTGAATAATGTCGAAGTGAGCTTTCTCCAGCTTTGTGGCAATCTCCGGTGAAAACGGCATTCCTGCACGATAGCCCACCAGCTTGGTCATGTCCACGCTTGGATAGCGCACCACCGGGAAGGGGTAGATCGAGTCGTCCGCATCCGGATAATACGGTGTTACGACAGTGGGAGCTCCATAGTCCCGCGCAATAATCTGCGCATAGTTGGTTACCGCATTCGCCACCCCGTCAATAGCCGGCGGGAAAGAGTCGTTGATCAGACAGACGTTAAGTTTTTCCATATCGGCCGCTTCTCTTATTCTGCCCCGCGCTGTTTCCGAATCAGCATGGAGGCTTTCAGGATCGCCACCTGGGTCTTTCCGTCCGTGATTATTCCGGAAATGATCTCCTCGACGAGTTCTTCCATGGGAACAAACGCCACATTGAGGAATTCATCCTCGTCCAGATGCTGCTGGCCCATGTGCAGGTCCTGAACGAGGTACATGGTGATTTTCTCGTCGGAGTAGGCCGGGGCGCCGTAATAGAGCCCCATATCCGTCCAGGTATCCCCTGTGATTCCGGTCTCCTCCATGAGTTCGCGCTTTGCTGCGTGCAGGCGGTCCTCCTCTTTGCTGTCGAGCTTGCCGGCGGGAATCTCGGTGATGACTTGATCGATGGGATAGCGGTATTGCCGCTCTACAACGACCTTTCCATCCGCTGTCACCGGAACCACACACACGGCGCCGACATGTCGGATGACCTCACGGACACTCTGGTGTCCGTTCGGCAATTGAACCTGATCCCGCTTGACATTCAGAATCACGCCCTCAAAGATATCTTCGGTCCCAACCTGTATTTCTCTCAGTTTTCTTTCTTCCATCTTGAAAACCTCTCTGTTTTAGAATGAATCATATTATTTTACCATACGGTCCGTCTTCCCGCAAGGTCGGAATCTTGTTCATCTTTCTCTCTGTGCTATTCCTCCTGTCTTTCTCTCCGTATGTACTCCGTCTCTTGCCCGATGAAAGAAACTGTGATAGAATTTCCTTGTTCTTCCGGATGGGAGGTGGAGAGAATGACGGACCACGAGATGGCCAGGGAGATAGCCCTGCGGGTCAGAGCAGAGGGTGGAACTGCCTATTACGTTGGCGGATACGTGCGCGACCAGCTGCTCGGTCGTGATAACAAGGATATCGACATTGAAGTCCACGGAATTACGCCGGACGCGCTTGCCGGTATTCTCTCCTCCCTCGGGGAGATGACAACATACGGAGAGAGCTTCGGGATTTTCGGGCTTCGCCACTGTCACTTGGACATCGCCATGCCACGCTCCGAGCAGGCTGTCGGTGCCGGTCACAGGGATTTCCTCTGTACGCTGGACCCGTTCATCGGGACCCGTCAGGCAGCGATCCGTCGTGATTTCACGGTCAATGCCCTGATGCAGGACATTCTGACCGGTCAGGTTGTGGATCACTTCGGCGGTCTCGCAGACCTCGACGCCCATGTACTCCGGCATATGGACGACCGGCGTTTTGCCGAAGATCCGCTTCGGGTCCTGCGCGGTGCCCAGTTTGCCGCCCGTTTCGGCTTTCGACTTGCTCCGGAGACCGTCAAGGTCTGCAGCCGAATGGATCTTTCCTCTCTCCCTCCGGAGCGGATCTTCGGAGAACTGGAAAAGGCTCTGATGAAAGCCTCACAGCCCTCTGTTTTTTTCCGGGAGCTTCGGCAGATGGGTCAGCTGGGCCTCTGGTTTCCCGAGCTGGAAAAACTGCTCGGCATCCCGCAGCCGCCGCAGTACCATCCGGAAGGTGATGTCTGGACTCATACCCTGCTTGTTCTGGACCAGGCAGCCGCATTGAGGGATCAGGCAGCGGACCCCCTCGGTCTGATGCTGGCAGCTCTCTGCCATGATCTCGGGAAACCCGATGCCACCAGGGAGGAAGCGGACGGCCGTCTCCATGCCATTGGGCATGATGCTGCCGGTGTGCCGATCGCCGACATCTTTCTCTCCCGCATTCTAGGCGAAAAGAAACGCCGAGCTTATGTGAAGAATATGGTGGAACTCCATATGCTCCCGAACATGCTGGCTGCCCAGCGAGCTGGAGAAAAATCCTTTTGCCGGATGTTTGACCGCTCCGTCTCTCCGGAGGATCTTCTCCTTCTGGCGAAGGCCGATGTACTCGGATGCTGCGTCCCCCCTGAACGATATGCCGCGACGGAAGCTGAGCTGCGGGAGCACCTGGCGGTGTTTCGAGCACGTACGGCGGTTCCCTATGTCACCGGGGCCGATCTCATCGCCGCCGGATTCCAGCCGGGAAATGCATTCCATGAAGCGCTTGATTATGCCCATCGGCTGCAGCTCTCGGGCGTCGATCGGAAGAGCACCCTCTCCCAGACGCTCGTCTTTCTGCGCAGCAGAGAAGGCTGATCCATGTTTATTTCTGATCTGTCGAAAACTCTCTGGAAAAGCAATGCAGAAAGTGTTTGCCTTTTTCTGCACTTCCGCATATAATAACAGGTGTTATTAATGGTTAACGGAAGGACGGTGGTCTCCAGTATGACCATTGCCGAACTGAAACCCGGTCAGAGTGCCCTTGTTTCCCGTGTTGGCGGAGAGGGTGCTCTGCGGCAGCATTTTCTGGATATGGGTGTCATTCCCGGCGCTGCGCTGACCGTAGTGAAATTAGCTCCCATGGGAGACCCGATGGAGCTTCGCATTCACGGATATGAACTGACGCTGCGGCTGGATGATGCCGCACGGATTGAGGTCGAGCCTCTCGACGCGCTTCCCTCAGCGGAGAGCATGGAAAGCCGCACCCGGGAATCCGAGCACCCCGGTCTCGGAGAAGAAGGCCGTTTTCATCCCAAGGGAACCGGTGATCCGCTTCCGGATGATACGCTGCTTACATTTGCTCTGGTTGGAAACCAGAACAGCGGCAAGACGACCCTGTTCAACCAGCTGACCGGTGCCAATCAGCACGTCGGGAATTTTCCCGGTGTTACGGTAGATCGTAAGGACGGGGTAATCCGGGGTCAGCCCAATACTTTGATTACCGATCTCCCCGGAATCTATTCCATGTCTCCCTATTCCAGTGAAGAGCTGGTTTCCAGGGATTTTGTTCTGAACGAGAAGCCCAAAGCCATCATCAACATCGTCGACGCCACCAACATCGAACGTAACCTCTATCTTACCATGCAGCTGCTGGAGATGGAGACGCCGATGGTAGTTGCCCTGAATATGATGGACGAAGTCACCGGCAACGGCGGTTCCTTCAAAGTCAATGAAATGGAGGCCATGCTCGGCGTGCCTGTGGTCCCGATCTCCGCCGCCAAAAATCAGGGCGTGGATGAGTTGGTCCGCCATGCGGTCCACATTGCCCGGTACCAGGAAAAGCCGCTCCGTCAGGACTTCTGCGGTCCGGAGGATCAGGGCGGTGCGGTCCATCGCTGTATTCATGCCACAAGCCATCTGATCGAAGATCACGCAAGACGTTCCGGCATTCCGGTCCGTTTTGCCGCCGGCAAGCTTATCGAGGGAGACCGCCGTATTCTCGAGCAGTTGGACCTCGATGCAAACGAAACCGATATGCTGGAACATATCGCGGTGCAGATGGAGAACGAGCGCGGTCTCGACCGCTGCGCGGCAATGGCGGATATGCGTTTTTCATTTATCAACAAGGTCTGTGCCAGCTGTGTGGTGAAGCCACGTGAAAGCCGTGAGCACCTGCGCAGCCAGCGGATCGACCGCCTGCTCACCGGCAAATATACCGCCATTCCCTTCTTTATCCTCATCATGGGGCTTGTCTTTTTCCTCACCTTCGGCGTGGTCGGCGTCTGGCTGCAGGATTTACTTGCCGCCGGAATCGGCTGGCTCACCGATATGATCGACGCCTCTCTGACCGCGGCCCATGTCAATCCCGCCCTGCACGGTCTTGTCATCGGCGGCATCTTTGAAGGGGTCGGAAGTGTGCTGAGTTTCCTGCCCATCATCGTAACGCTCTTTTTCTTTCTCTCCCTTCTGGAGGACAGCGGCTACATTGCCCGCGTTGCCTTTTTCATGGATAAGATTCTGCGCAAGATCGGTCTCTCCGGCCGCAGCATTGTCCCGATGCTGATCGGCTTCGGCTGTACGGTTCCGGCAGTCATGTCCACGCGTACCCTGCCGAGCGAGCGTGACCGCAAAATGACGATCCTGCTGACGCCGTTCATGAGCTGCACTGCAAAGCTTCCGATCTATGCATTTTTTGTCAGTGCGTTCTTTCCGGCCTATGGCTGGCAGGTGATGACCGGTCTTTATATTCTTGGAATTCTGATCGGGATTCTGGTTGCTCTGCTGTTCAAGAACACACTTTTCCGCGGGGAAGCGGTTCCCTTCGTGATGGAACTGCCGAACTATCGTCTCCCGAGTGCGCGCAACGTCCTGCAGCTGCTCTGGGAGAAAGCCAAGGACTTTCTGCAGCGCGCGTTCTCCGTAATCCTGATCGCCACCATCGCGGTCTGGTTTCTGAAGAGCTTTGATCTCCACTTCAATTTCGTCGAGGATTCTCAGCAGAGCATCCTTGCCCTGCTGGCAGGATGGATCGCGCCACTGCTGCGCCCCATCGGGCTGGGAGACTGGCGGATCTGCACCTCGCTCATCAGTGGCTTTATGGCGAAGGAGAGCGTAGTGAGCGTCATGAAGGTGCTCTTTGCTTCCACCGGTGTCAGCTCTGTCCTTCCACCCCTGGCCGCTGCATCCATGCTTGTGTTCAGCCTGCTCTATACGCCCTGTGTCGCTGCCATCGCCGCCATCCGGCGGGAACTGGGCCGCAGCTGGGCAATCGGTGTTGTCCTCTGGCAGTGCACGGTTGCATGGGTCGCCGCGCTGCTGGTTCGTTTAATCGGCCTTCTGCTCGGCTTCGGCTGAGCCGTTGATATAAAAAAGACTTTACAAAGGATGTGACTTATGAGTCAGAGAACATTTCGTAATGAATCCAGAGACGACTACCTGGAAGCCATTCTGATTATCCGTCAGAAAAAAGGCTTCTGCCGCTCGACGGATATCGCCTCCTGGCTTGGGATTTCCAGGCCTTCGGTCAGCGTAG
>CAZMXF010000074.1:0-9933 GCA_964570015.1 uncultured Oscillospiraceae bacterium
ATCACCTGACCGTGCATGCAATGATCACGTGCCTGATCATGTACTGATCACTTGGCTGAGAATGCAATGATCACGAAGCTGTACGGAGGCTGTTTGTCCGCGCAGTTCCTATGAGCTGCTGCTGGTATGTCCGCGCAAAGAGAAAAACCGCGCCGGACAGAATAAGGAGGACAATGGCCAGATTCGAGAGCGTGAGAAGACTGCTCATGCGAATACCGCGATTCTTCATACAGATTCCTCCGAGCGGCGCATCCTGGCCGGACTGGTCCCATGGTATTTCTTGAAGCAGTAACTGAAATAATGTTGGTCACTGTAACCGCATGCAGCGGCGATCTCGGCAATCTTCATCCCTCCGGACTGCTGGAGAAGCCGGAGGGCCTGTTCCATCCGTTCCCTGATCAGCAAATTGATAAAGGTATCGCCGGCATATTTTTTCATGTTGGCACTCAGGTAATTCGGATTTACATGAAGCCGTTCGCTGACAGAGCTCAGGCTCAGGGTTTCGTCCCGATACTCGGATGCGATGATTTTCATCGCCTGCTGGCACAGAGAACGAACCCCTTCCCCTGCGGGACTGACGGAGGAATTTGATGCGGCGGCTTCGGAATGGACAATCAGGTCCTCATAACGGAAAATCCCTGGTTCTGTGGCTTTCTGCTGCACTTCGACAGCCTCACGGCAAGCCTCTGTACAGTACCGCAGATCCGGAAAGAAGCGGCTGATGCCGAGGATGCAGTTCTCATCCAGCATGCGCCGGCAAGCGTAATAAAGCTCATCCAGAGCTGCTCCTATGTGAGAGAATCCGTTTTCCGAAATAACCAGGCTCAGAATCCTGCCGCCTGAAGCAAAACTGCAGCAGCTGAAATATTTGCGCAGGATACGGTCAATCATATGTGCAGAGCGCTGATCCGCATGACAGACGCGGACAGAAAAGACGGCA
This sequence comes from uncultured Oscillospiraceae bacterium, assembly GCA_964570015.1. GTDB lineage: Bacteria > Bacillota > Clostridia > Oscillospirales > Oscillospiraceae > Limivicinus. The sequence goes on from CAZMXF010000074.1 coordinate 941, forward strand.
ATGTCATAGGGTCTGGTGAAAACCATGCCGCTCTCCAGAAGCAGGCGCTCCGCATCCTCCCCGGAGTATTCCGCATAGGGATCCAGCAGGAGAGAGGCGGTGGTCAGGTGTTTGCTGACATGCACATCAACCGGACGGAGTTCCTGAAAATGCCGCTCCATTTTTTCATGGATTTCACACAAAGCGGCGGTGAGCTCCGCTACACTGATCGGTTTCAGAAGATAAGAGATGACGCGATTCTCGATTGCGCGCTGCGCATATTCAAAATCATCATAGCCGGACAGAAATGCAATCGAAATGAGCGGCTGAAGCTCCCGAACACTCTTTGCCAGCTCTGTTCCGGTGATAAAGGGCATCTGAATATCGGTCAGAAGCAGATCCGGCTGCAGCTGTTCCACCAGCTGCAGCGCATCCAGTCCGTTTCCGGCGCTTCCGACCAGGCGAAAACCAATCTCCTCCCAGCGGATCATGCTGCAGACCGCTTCCCGCAGTTCCTGTTCATCATCGGCTACGACAACGGTATAGGTTTCAGCCGCCATGTGTATCCCCCCCTCTGTGTCTGTGCCTGATTATACAGGCGATATACGGTTTTGTAAAGAAAGAAGGCCGGGAAGACAGCCGACCGGCAGTTCGCCAGAATAGAAGCAGACCGATTGGAGAGAAAAGCTGCCCGGGAGAAACAGCGTTCCCCCGGACAGCATTTTGCCGGCAGAATGCCGACAGAAAACGGAATGTGCCAAGTGAATTACCATGCCCCGGCGTAGCCGATGGTGACAGCGGCGTTCTGTGCGCCGGCCTGCATACAGGCAAGGAGAGAACTCCCTCTCAGCCATGCGAGAAGAAAGCCCGCAATATAACTGTCCCCTGCCCCCATGGTGTCGATCAGCTTGCAGGGGGCGGGAGGACAGGCAACAAAGCGGCTTCCGTCATAGGCAAGGCTGCCCTGACCGCCGCGTGTAGCGACCACCAGCTTCGGCCCGAGAGACGCAATCGAAAGGATTCTTTCCTTCAACTCGTCCACCGGCAGCAGGTCATTGGAGAAGAACGCAATGTCTGTCTGCGGGAGCGCAATCAAGCCTGCCGGGTCGAAGGGACGCTCGGCTCCGTCAAAGGCAATCGGAATGCCCATTGCACGAATCGCTGCAAGGCTGTTCTCGGCATGTCCCCACAGTCCGGTCACAACCAGGTCAAACCCGCTCAGATAGGTCAGGTCTTCCCGCAGAAGGGAATAATCCGCCATCACACCCTCGTCGTAATCGCCGAGGACTCGATCACCATTCACATGTGTGACATGGCAGAGTGCTGTCGTACCGGATAGACACTGAACATGAGAGATGTCCACACCCTTTTCCCTGAGACGGCTGAGCAGAAGATCCCCGTAACGATCGGTTCCGACTGCACCGAGATAGGCAGACTCCGCCCCGAGACGCTTTGCGTAGACAGCAACGTTGACCGGGTTCCCGCCCGGAAAGGCCTGCCCATTGTCATCGTAATAATCGATGCAGTTGTCACCGACACAGGCTATTTTCATCTTCTGTCATCTCCCTGATCCTCCGAATGGCTGCAAAAGCGGCTTCGGAAGGTGTGTCTATATAATGTGTGACCAGCTCCAGTGTCGCGGAGCCGTCATAAATACCTGTTCTCAGTTCCCCCAGGAGTCCGCGGAGATCCATGCTTCCGTCTCCGGGCAGGAGATGAGCCTCCGTGATACCGTCGCTGTCTGTCAGATGCAGGTGAGCCATTCGCGATCCGAGCAGACGGATATCATCAGCGGGATTCCGTTGCTGTACGAACGGAACAACGACATCGCACATGCCCTGAATAAAGGGAGAATTGAGTTCCTCCAGGATCTCCAGCAATTCCTCTGCACAGGTGCAGAAGTCCGATTCCATCGGAGTGAGAGGTTCCAGAAGGATGGGATGACCCAGTCGTTCCGCTTCCAAAGAGAGATGCCGCAGGCTTTTTAGAAGCCGGGCTCTCCGCTCCTGCAGAGGTGCAAAGCCACTGTGCCCGACAGAGATCAGGGTATGCTTTGCACCCAGGGCTTTGCCGCAGCGGAGGGCAGCCGACAGATAGTCCATCGCATCAACCCACTGCCGCTCGGTCCCAACCATGTAGTTATAGGGGTAAGCGTTGTGTTCCGGAGTATAGACCTCCACCGGCATCTCGAAGCGGTCGATCAGCCGAAGGATGGCAGCCAGATCCCCGTCAAGGAGATCCGGCGCATAGGCATGAGGCCTGCCGCCCCAGAGCTCGATATAATCATAACCCATAACGCTGGCATCTGAAAAGGCTTTTTCCAGAGAAAGCCGCTGATAGGGGCAGGTAAAGAGTCCGTATTTCATCGTGTCATATCAGTTCATAAAACAGGGAAGGTCTTTGAACCTTCCCTGCACTTGCTTTCGTTAATAGTCCATCTTCCGATAATACCGCCGGAGCTTCATGTCGTGGCCGGAGAGTGCCTCCAGATGGGCGTCAATCCGGTTTGTCACAGCATGCATCACCAGATGGCACACGGCGGGCCGATACGCATCGTCGATACCGGGAAGCACATATTCCCGCGTGTCAATGACGGTATAGTTGCGGCAGACTTTTGGGAGGAAGCGGGCGACCCGTTCACCCAGGCTGCGCTGGGTGTCCTCTCCGATAAACAGCGTGACCGGGGTGTCTTCGTCAACAATCTCCAGCATACCGTGGAAAAACTCTGCGGAGTGGATGGATTTCGTGCGGATCCAGTGCATCTCCTCCCAGTAGCACATCGCGTAAGAGTAGGTGGCCCCGTAAAGACTTCCGGCACCGACAAAGTAGTGCAGTGCGTCATCTTTGTGCTTCCGGGCAAACTCCTCACCGAATGTGTCTGCTGTCTTTTCGACTGCCGCAAGGGCTTCCGGGAGTGCTGCATCGAACTGGGCATACATAGCGTTATATTCCGGCATGACACCCTCGTGCCAGAGAATGCGGTCGGCTGCCATGAAAAATTTCAGCTGTTCGTTGGCCTTATAGCTGATGCAGTAATCCACCATGGAGGCCAGGGGAACATCCGGCTGATCAATAAAACCGAGAATACAGGCCCCGGCTTGCCGGGCTTTTGCCACTGCCTCTACAATCTCGGCCGTTGTGCCGGTGACCGAGGAAATGATGACGAGCGTCCCGGCCCCGATTCTGCGGTCTCCTGCAGCACAGTATTCTGCCGCATTGGTGACGAATAGTTCGAGAGCACTGCGCTCTTTCATGTGGCAATGTGCCTGCATGCAGCTTGCCCAGGTTCCGCCGATCCCGAGCCAGCACAGATTCGTAAGTCCGCCGGACCAGACACGGTCTATGATTTCCTCGATCTGTGTGCGCAGGGCGAGAGCCCCGCGCACACTGTCTATTTGCTTCTGTTCATCGAACTTAAGCAAGAGGGTTCCTCCTTTTCGATCAGCCCACCTTCAGCATCTGGTAGTACTGGTCGTAAATGGTGATGGCATCGCCGACGTCTTCCTGGAAGAAGATGTTGGTCTTGTAGTCAAAGTCGAAAGCCGGACCGTTGCGGTATTCCTCGGAGGCAGCTGCGACAGCGGCGTCATTCGGGCAGGAGTACGGATTATCCACGAGGTTTGCCGCCATCACTTCGGGATCGCAGATGTAGTTGAGGAACTGATAGGCCAGATCCATGTGCTGGGCTCCCTTCGGAATCACGTACAGGTCAAATCCGAGCTGTACCGGGTCGGAGGTAAAGGGAGCGACAACAAGGGTATTGTTTTCACCGAGCTGCGCCATGGCTTCTGCGGTGTTGCCGTCATAGGTGAACATGCAGGAAATGGTGCCGTTGACGATGTTGGTCTCAGTGGAGCCGTAGGCTACGACGTTTTCATTGTACTTAACGAGCCATTCGTAGGCTTCCTTGATCTCATTCTCGTCACGGGAGTTGGGATCATAGCCGAGGGCGATCAGGGCGATCGGGAAGAGATTGCGGGCACCGTCCACAGAGCCGATCTGGCCCTTCATCTCCGGACGGATCAGGTCGTTGTAGCAGGTGACCTCAATGGGGCAGCGCTCCGTGTCATAGACCACATAAATATAATTCATGAGATAGGGGACGCAGTAGCCCTGGTTCTGTTCGGACCAGTATGCTTTGTTGATGTTGGCGGAATTGGGGATCTGACTGAGATCCAGCTCTTCCAGGTAGCCGCCTGCGATCAGGGATTCCATATAGGCATCGCAGGTCATGATCAGGTCGTACTCGCTTCCGGCACCGGCAGTGAGCTTGGTGATGGAATCTGCATTGTCATTCATGTAGCTCAGGTTGACCCTGACGCCGAACTCATCTTCAAAATCTGCGACCAGATCGTCAGAGATATAATCGCTCCACATGAAGATATTGAGCTCTTTCTTTTCTGCAGCATTGGCAGTGATGCCGAGGCTGAAGAGCATGGCAAATGCGATGAGCAGGGACAGCGCTTTTTTCATTTTTATTCCTCCTTGTTTTTTATCTTTCAGTCATGGCTTGCCATGGCGGAAATTCGTTTTTCAAATTCGGCAATTTCGCGGGCTTCCTTTTTCGAGATATGACGCTGGATAGCGTTCATGATCAGCATCCCGAGAACCATAATCACAACCATCAGCGTCGTCAGCGCGTTGATATCCGGTGTGATACCGGTGCGGTTTACAGACAGAATCAGAACGGGCAGGGTAGACTGGCGTGCGCTGGCGAGCATGTTGGACATAATGACATCATCAATGGACAGGGTAAAGCTCAGAAATGCCGCCGACATGATACCGGGCATGATGCTGGGGATCGTGACCCGCCAGAAGGTCTGAATCCGATTGGCACCGAGATCCATGGAGGCCTCCTGCAGGGTGTCGTTGTCTCCGCTGATGCGGCCTTTGATGGTTACGACAGCGTATGGAATGCAGAAGGTACAGTGGCCTATGACGATGGTTCCCATGCCGAGCTTGATGCCGATGGTCATGAAAATGATCAGCATGGCAACAGCCAGAACGATCTCAGGGACAACAATCGGCACATAGAGCATGAGATTGATAAACTTTTTCCCGCGGAACTGGAATTTCTTGAGGCCGATGCCGCCCAGAACGCCGATTACGACACTGATGACGGTAGCAACAACGGCAATGACGATCGAGTAGACCAGTGCTTCCCACAGATCGTGGTTGCGGAAGGAAAAGAGCTTTCCGTACCAGGCGGTGGTGAAGCCCTCCCAGGAATAGTTCCGCTTGGCATCGTTAAAGGAGAACTGGATCATCACGAACACGGGAATATAGAAGATCGCATAGATCACCGCGGCATAGAAACTGCTCCAGAAACTGCTGCGCTTCTGGCGCTGAAGCTTTCGGTTTCTGCTTCTCTCCATTTCACAGCACCTCCATGTCTTCAATGCTGGCAAAGCGGGAATAGAGGAAGATCAGAAGCGCCGTGACCAGCAGAAGCAGCACGCTCAAAGCGGCACCCAGCGGCCAGTTGCGGATGGTCCCGAACTGGTTCTTAATGATATTGCCGATGTACAGCACCTTGCCGCCGCCCAGCATATCTGTGATGGTATAAGTGCCCAGAGCGGGGATAAAGGTCAGAATAATCGCGGAAAAAATCCCGGGAAAAGTCAGGGGCAGCGTTACCCGGAAGAAGGTCATGGATGGCCTTGCGCCAAGATCCGCCGAGGCTTCCAGAACGGAATTCTGCAGTTTCTCAATGGAGGAGTACATGGGCAGAACCGCGAAAGGAAGAAAGTTTGTAATCAGACCGAGAAGAACGAGGCCGTCGGAATATAGAAACATGATGGGCTTCTGAACCAGCCCGAGAGAAAGAAGAGCCTGGTTGACCGGACCGTTTGTCTGAAACAGCAGCATCCAGGCATTGAGCCGCATCAGTGAATTGGTCCAGAGCGGGATCATCAGCAGCATGATCAGCCGGGAGGCCACATCGGCCGGTTTCCGGGCAATGTAGTAAGCAAAGGGATAGCCCATGAGGAGACAGACCAAAGTGGTAACCGCTGCAACCCGCAGGCTTTTCAGAATGACATTGAGGTAGATTACATCGGCAAGGGTCTTATATGAATTGAGCGTAGGCGTGTATTCGACGCCGCCGAAAGTACCGCGCGTCATGAAACTGATGAACACAATAAAGAGCATGGGGATTGTCACAAACAGAATCATCCAGAGAGAGACCGGCCCCGCCTGTGCAATCACAGGCAGACTGCTGTGCTTTTTCCTGATGCGCGGGTTCATGACTGCCCCTCCTGCGCCTCCAGATGGATGGGCACGGACTTGCCGGGATCCCAATACAGCCAGACTTTATCGCCTTCATGAAGAGAGGGATCCGGTTCAAAACGGGAGAGCTTCAACTCCTGACCGCTTTCAAGATCCAGGCTGGTCTTGATCACGGTTCCCATATAAATAAAATCCTTGACTCGGGCGGGAAGGAGGAAACCTTCTTTCGGTTGCCGGCTGAGGGAGAGATACTCCGGCCGTATGGAAATACAGATCGGCTCATCGATCGAAAAGCCCTCCCCGCTGCTCCGGACCAGGCCATTCGGGGTTTCCACCGTTATCATTCCGTTTTCGACAGAACGGACGGTTCCGTCCAGAATGTTGGATTCGCCGATAAAGTCCGCAACGAAACGGCAGCAGGGATGTTCATAGATCTCTGTAGGACTGCCGATCTGCAGGATAATCCCGTTGCGCATGACCGCAATACGGTCAGACATTGTCATGGCCTCTTCCTGGTCATGTGTGACATACACAAAGGTGATCCCAAGCTTCTTCTGAAGACGTTTCAGCTCTACCTGCATCTGCTTGCGCAGCTTCAGGTCCAGAGCGCCCAGAGGCTCATCCAGGAGCAGGACACGAGGGTTGTTGATCAGCGCACGGGCGATGGCCACGCGCTGTTTCTGCCCACCGGAGAGTGCGTCCGGCTTGCGCTTTTCGTACCCGGACATCTGTACCAGAGCGAGCATTTCCTCAACCTTCTGCCGGATCTCATTTTTCGGCATTTTGCGGATAGTCGGACCGTATGCAACGTTGTCATAGACACTCATGTGAGGGAAAAGAGAGTAGTTTTGAAAGACGGTGTTTACATCCCGCTCATAGGGCTCCTTTTCTTCCACGCGCTCGCCCTGCACTTCGATGATCCCATTGCTCGCGTCTTCAAAACCGGCAATCATTCGAAGCGTAGTAGTCTTACCGCATCCGGAAGGTCCCAGCAGAGTAAGGAACTCTCCGGGCCGGATCTCCAGGTTCATATCTTTGACGACATGATTGCTGCCATACCATTTGTCGACATGCTGAATCGAAACAATAGAATCTGACAAAACTGCCTCACTCCCTACGAGATTCTTCCTGAGTTTTAAACAAGTATATTATAAAATTATACCAATTACAATAGAAAAATCGGCAGAATTAGATTTGTGTATAAAAAAACAGGAGTAAAACTCTGAATTGAAATGGGAAAACTAAAAAACAGCTCCCGCCGGTCACCGGGAGCTGTTTTAAAGCAGATGTTTTAATATTAAAATTATACCAATTGGGAATTTGAATAATGAACCGAAAATTCCACACGGTCACCGCGGATATAGCTGCGGGAAAATTCGACGATTCGACCGAGTTTATCCTGGACGGAATAGCTGAATTCCATGACAGCCTGTTGGGGAGAGAGATCAATCAGCCTGGCCATTGCTGGTTCCAGCCTGGTAATGCGAAGTGTCTGATGGCCGACACTGAGGTGAATCCCGTTCCACTGGAGAGCGTCATAAAGAGAAAAGAGAGCGGTGTCGATGCCTTCCAGCCAGGGACAGAGCGCATAGGGGATGTAGATTTCCTCCAGTGCAACCGGCGCTCCCTCACTGGAGTCCACCCGCCGGATAAACCAAACCGGGTCTTCGGGAGCGAGCTGCAGCAGGCGGGCGTACAGGGGCCCGGCTGACCGGACGGCCTTGACCAGCACCTTGGTTGAGGCATCTTTCCCACGCTCCTGCATGGTATGCCGATATCCGCCGAGCGTTTCGAGATCGCGCTGAGTCTTCGGGCCCTGAACAAAGACGCCTTTCCCCTGAACGCTTTTCAGCAGGCCTTCGTTTTCCAGTGCCTCCACTGCACTTCGTACCGACAACCGGTTTAACCCGTAGGTCTCCGCAAGCTGATTCTCAGATGGAATCGCCGTGCCGGGCAGGTACTCACCGTCTTCGATCTTGCTGCGGATAACCTCACGAAGCTGAATATAGAGGGGAGAACGGTAGTTGAGTTCGTTCATATCTGGGGCTCCTTTGCATCGGTCCAGTGAAGCGTGCTTACCATCTCGATGCGGTCAGCGCGCCCTACTGTTCGGCAGTACTCAACGACAGTTCCGTCCGACGCTTCTGTCCTGCTTTCAATCCAGAAGGCGGCATCTCCTGCGGTCAGCTGCAGATACTGCGCCTCTTCTTCCGAAACGAGTGTAATACCGGTTTTTTCCACACCATGATCGAGGCTGAGACCGTAAATGGATTTCAGAATTCGAAAAAGAGACCCTGTCACAAGATCCTGCTCTTCCAACCCGGGGGCCAGAGCGACGGGGATATACGCTGTCTCGATCATAAGGGGCAGCTGCTCCAGGATACGCAGACGGGAGATCCGGTAGAGCTTCTCGCCCAGCATACGGTGAAATCGTCGCGAAAGCGTCTTATCGCATTCGATGGCGGCGAAGGAGAGCAGTCTGGTTTCCGCATGAAATCCGCTCTCAGCGGCATACTCGGTAAAGCTCTGAAGATCCTGAAGAGTACGTCGGAAACGCGGCGCGATACGGGTGCCGCTCCCCTGGACGGCATACAGCCTGCCGGAAGCTTCCAGCCCGGCGAGAGCGCTGCGAAGGGTGCAGCGGTTCAAATTCCACATCCGGCACATCTCTCTCTCCGGGGGAAGACAGTCATCTGCGCGGAGTCCGTGCTCGAGAATGTATGCTTCAATTTGTTCCTGTGCCCATTCCCGTGGGCGGGGTGTGTAAGTTTTCATACAGACCATCC
>CAZMXF010000075.1:0-9923 GCA_964570015.1 uncultured Oscillospiraceae bacterium
GAAATGAATTACAACAAGAAGACCATCTATGACGTAGACGTCAACGGGAAAAAAGTCCTGCTCCGCTGCGACTTCAACGTCCCCCAGAACAAGGAAACCGGTGAGATCACCAGCAACAAGCGCATTGTTGCAGCGCTCCCAACGATCCGCTATCTGCTCGAGCACGGTGCAGCTGTCATTGCCTGCTCTCATCTTGGAAAGCCCAAGGGCGAGTGGAAGACCAAGCTCACACTGGCTCCGGTTGCCCAGCGCCTCTCCGAGCTTCTCGGACAGGAAGTAATCTTTGCCAAGGACATCATCGGGGAAGATGCACAGGCCAAGGCAGCAGCTCTTCAGCCTGGTCAGATCATGCTTCTTGAGAACCTGCGCTTTGACATCCGTGAGGAGAAAAACGGAGCAGATTTCGCTAAAGCTCTTGCCGATATGGCCGAGATCTTTGTTTCCGATGCTTTCGGAACCGTGCATCGCGCTCATGCCTCTACTGCCGGTGTTGCAGCTTACCTGCCTGCCTATTCCGGCCTGCTGGTTGATAAGGAACTGAGCATTATGGGCAAAGCCTTGGATGACCCGAAGCGCCCCTTTGTCGCTGTCCTCGGCGGTGCGAAGGTCTCTGACAAAATCGCCGTCATCAACAACCTGCTTGAGAAAGCCGACACCATCATTATCGGCGGCGGCATGGCCTACACCTTCCTGAAGGCGCAGGGCAAGGAAATCGGAAAGTCCCTCCTGGAAGAAGACAGACTGGACTATGCCCGTGAGATGATCCAGAAAGCTGCCGACAAGGGCGTAAAATTCCTGCTGCCGGTTGATCATCTCTGTGCTGCCGAGTTCTCTGCCACCGCAGAGCCGGTCCTTGCGGAGGGTGACATCCCTGCCGACCTCATGGGCATGGATATCGGCCCGAAGACCGCAGAACTCTATGCTGCAGCCGTGAAGGGCGCCGGCACCATCGTGTGGAACGGACCTATGGGCGTGTTCGAGTTTGACGCTTTCGCAGGCGGCACCAAGGCAATGGCAAAAGCTTTGGCCGAATCCGGTGCAGTGACCATCGTAGGCGGCGGTGACTCCGCTTCCGCGGTCGAGAAGCTTGGCTTTGCAGACAAGGTGACCCATATTTCGACCGGTGGCGGTGCTTCTCTGGAATTCCTGGAAGGCAAAGAACTGCCGGGAGTGGCATGCCTGCTGGATAAGTAAGATAACAATTTATCTCACCCGCCCAACAGGCGGGTGAGATTACAAAAGATGACAGGGAAGTGCCAAGTATGGCTATCCCGCGGAATAAGGAATCAGACTAATAAAGGAGTTTTTATTAAATGAACAGAAAATACCGCAAGACCGTTATCGCCGGCAACTGGAAGATGAACCAGTTGGTTTCCGGTGTTAAGCCCTTCATGGAAGAACTGAAGGAGAACCTCCCCAAGACCCGCAGCTGCGATGTCGTGCTTTGCACCCCGGCCGTCATGATCCCGACGATGGTAAAGGCGGGTAAGGATTGCCGCGTCGCTGCCGGCGGTGAGGATGTCTCAAAGTATGAAAAGGGTGCCTATACCGGAGAGATTTCTGCGGATATGCTGGCTGATGCCGGCGCCAAGTACTGCATCGTCGGTCACTCCGAGCGCAGAGAATATCATCATGAGAGCGATGCGCTTGTGAACGAGAAGGCCAAAGCACTGCTGAATAAGGGTATCATCCCCATCATCTGCGTCGGCGAAAGCTTGGAGCAGCGTGAAAAGAACCTGACCATGGAGTACATCGCCTATCAGGTCTGCGCCGCCCTGTCCGGTATCGACGGAACTCAGGTTCGCCGCTGTGTCATCGCTTATGAGCCCATCTGGGCCATCGGAACCGGCAAGACTGCGACCTCAGAGCAGGCGGAAGAGGTCTGCTGTGAGATCCGTGCTGTCATCCGCAGACTTTACGGTGCAAGAAGCGCCCGTGCGGTCAGCATTCTTTACGGCGGCAGCATGAACGCGAAGAACGCTGCCGAGCTGCTTGCTCAGCCTGACATCGACGGCGGACTGATCGGCGGCGCTTCTCTGAAGCCGGTTGATTTTGCAGCCATCGTCGCTGCGACGGCGCAGGAGTAATCTGAAAATGAATTGTCCGATTAAGAACCGTGCGGTTTTGATCATCATGGACGGTTTTGGCATTGCCCCTCCCACTGCGGGCAATGCCATTGCCCAGGCAAAGAAGCCCAATCTGGATGCACTCTTTGCGAAATATCCCCACTCCCAGCTTCAGGCCTCCGGTATGGACGTCGGTCTTCCGACCGGACAGATGGGTAACTCCGAAGTCGGCCATACGAATATCGGTGCTGGACGTGTTGTCTTCCAGATCCTCCCGAAAATCTCCAAGGAAATTGCGGAAGGAAAGTTCTTTGAAAACCCCGTTTATCTGAAAGCGATTCACGATGCAAAGGAGAACGGAAAGGCGCTTCACGTTCTCGGTCTGCTTTCTGACGGCGGTGTACACAGCCACCTGACCCATATTTTTGCCATGCTTGACATGGCAAAGCATGAAGGCCTTGAGAGGGTTTTTGTTCACTGTTTCCTGGACGGACGAGATGTTCCGCCCACCAGCGGCGCCGGCTTTGTCCGCGCTCTGCAGGAAAAGTGCGAGGAACTCGGTAATACCCGGATCGCCACCGTACAGGGACGTTTCTGGGGAATGGACCGTGACAAGCGTTGGGACCGTGTTGAAGCCGGATATGACGCCATTGTCCGCGGTATCGGTGTGCAGGATCCGGATGCGGTCCATGCGGTGGAAGCAAGCTACGCTGACAATGTCACGGATGAATTCGTCAAGCCGATTGTATCCTGCCCGGAGGGTGTGATTAATCCAGGCGACAGCGTGATCTTCATGAACTTCCGTCCTGACCGGGCACGTGAGATGACCTGGGCACTGAATCTTCCGGACTTTGACGGATTCGAGAGAAAGAAGACAGTTTATCCTCTCTCTTATGTCTGCACGGCGCAGTATGATGAAACTCTTACACTGCCCATTGCATATCCGCCAGAAGAGATCGTGAACACCCTTGGCGACCTCATCAGCGAGCATGGACTTAAGCAGTTCCGTGTAGCAGAGACCGAGAAATATGCACACGTGACCTTCTTCTTCAATGGCGGTGTTGAGAAACAGACCGAAGGGGAGGATCGCTGCCTGGTTCCTTCACCGAAAGAATTCCCCACCTATGACCTGATCCCGCAGATGAGCGCTGAAAAGGTCTGCGACAAGGTGGTGGAAGCTCTGCAGTCTGAAAAGTACGACCTGATTGTCTGCAACTTTGCCAACTGTGACATGGTCGGACATACCGGAATCATGGATGCCGCAGTGAAGGCCGTGGAAACCGTTGATACCTGTATGGGTCGGATCGCTGCAGAGGTTGCCAAGCATCCGAATACCGTGCTGCTGGTGACAGCGGACCATGGAAATGCCGACTGTATGTTCGATGAGACGGGCAAGGTGAATACCGCACATACCACGAATCCGGTACCTTTCCTGGTTACGAAAGAAGGCGCATCTCTGGAAGACGGACGTCTTGCCGACATCGCTCCTACGATCCTGCAGATCATGGGTCTGAAACAGCCGGAAGAGATGACGGGCAAATCGCTTCTCAGCGATTGATCACATGAAAGGCAAACTGATTGTCATAGAAGGACTAGACGGCAGCGGCAAGGCGACACAGGCAAAACGCCTTGCCGCTGCTCTTGAGCAGCGGGGAAAGCAGATCCGCAAAATTTCCTTCCCGAATTATGACAGCGATTCATCAGCTCCGGTCAGAATGTATCTCTCCGGAGCTTTCGGGACGGAGCCTGGAGATGTAAACCCTTACGCTGCCTCCAGCTTCTATGCCATTGACCGATATGCCGGTATGAAACAGGACTGGGGATGCTTCTATGATGACGGAGGCATCCTGATTGCCGACCGTTATACAACCTCCAACGCGATCCATCAGTGCTGCAAATTACCGAAAGAGCAATGGGATTCCTATCTGCACTGGCTCTTTCACTACGAGTATGAACTGCTTGGGCTTCCTTCGCCGGATCTGGTGATTTATCTCCGCCTTGGCATCGAAACCAGCCAGCGGCTGATGAGCGAACGCTATCACGGCGACGAGAAGAAAAAGGACATCCACGAGAGCAATATGTCATATCTGGAGCAGGCCCATATTGCTGCAGATTATTGTGCCCGCAAATACGACTGGAAAACCGTCGACTGCGCGGAGGCAGACGGTCTCCGAAGCATCGAAGCAATCGGAACCGACGTGCTGCACTGTGTCTCGTGTGTGATTGATTGAGGATCGAATAACAGAGAATCCGAACCGGCTTCTTGACAGAGAGGCCGGTTCCGCTTATAATCACTTTGCAATTCTTTCTTTTGATAAAGTGGTGAAGTATGGATATTTCTTTGAAAGCAGATGAAAAGCTGCTCTTTTCACTCCGCGAACTGTATCGCTGTTACGGGTATCGCAGCTTCCGAATGAGCAAGTTTGAAAAATATGAGCTTTATGCCGGAAACAAAGACTTTCTGGTAAGCGACCGTATCATCACCTTTAACGATACGAACGGAGAACTTTTGGCGTTGAAGCCGGATGTTACGTTATCCATTGTCCGTAACGCATTGTTCCGCCCCGGATGCAAGCAGAAGCTTTATTATCACGAAAACGTCTACCGTCCCGCGGGCAGCTCACGGCAATTCCGTGAGATCATGCAGTGCGGGCTGGAGTGTATCGGGGATCTGGACGATTATGACGTTTACGAGGTTCTTCATCTAGCGGCTGAAAGCCTCGGAGCCATCTCTGAGCGAAGTGTGCTCAGTGTATCCCATCTCGGGATCCTGAAGAGCCTGTTCACCGGTGTAGGTGCCGGAGAGAAGGATCATGGAGAAATCCTGAGCCTGGTTGCTGCCCGAAATGAGCATGAGCTCGCGGAATTGTTTTTTCGGAATAGATGGGACGAAGACCTGCTTCGGGATCTCCGTGCTCTGCTCGGCCTCAGTTGCAGCCTGAAGGAGCTCCCTGAGAAACTTGAGTCCTTGCATCTCTGCTGGCTGGACGAAGCAGTTCGGCGGGAACTCTGCGAACTGAGCGCTCTATGCGGGGCAGAAGACAGCCGGCTGTGCTTTGATCTCTCTGTAATCAACGACATTCATTATTATAATGGAATCGTGTTTCAGGGGTTTGTACAAGGAATTTCGGAGAAAGTGATTTCGGGCGGACGCTATGACAGCCTGCTGAAGCGGATGAATCGGAAGGGAAGAGCGATTGGATTTGCCGTTTATCTCGGCATTCTTGATCAGCTGCTTATATCCGGAGAAACCAAAGACGCGGATGTCCTCCTTCTGTATGATCAGGACACGCCGCTTTCCCTGCTTCGGGACAAAGCGGATAAGCTGCGGCGTACAGGTCGATCCGTTAACACCCAGTGCTGTCCGGACGGTGGGCGGTACGGAGAGACCGTAGACCTCCGGGGAGGTGAAAAGAATGCTTGATATTGCACTTCCGAAAGGCCGTCTCGGCGACAGAGTCTACAGCATGCTGAAACAGGCGGGGTATGAGTGTCCTTCTATTGAACAGCCGGACCGCCGCCTGATCTTTGAAAACCCGGAGACCGGTGTGCGTTATTTTTGGGTTAAGCCATCCGATGTCACCATTTATGTCGAACGTGGTGCGGCAGATCTCGGTATTGCGGGAAAGGACATTTTGCTGGAAAATCGGCCGGATCTGTACGAATTGCTGGATCTGAAAACAGGTATCTGCCGCATGGCTGTAGCCGGGCCGGAAGGCTTTGCGGATTCCAGAGAGCGGACTCTCCGTGTAGCCACCAAGTTCCCGCACATCGCCGGTAACTACTATGCTGCCAGGTCCCGTGATGTGGAACTCATCAAGCTAAACGGCTCCATCGAACTGGCTCCGATTCTCGGACTATCGGATGTGATCGTTGATATTGTGGAAACAGGGAAAACCCTTGCAGAGAACGGGCTCACCGTACTGGAAACGGTCTGCCCAATCAGCGCCCGACTTGTGGCAAATCCGGCCAGTTTCCGTTTTAAGACTGAGGAAATCAACACCCTGGTCCGACAGCTGGCAAAACAGATCTGATACGAGCTGAACGCCGCCTGCCGAAATCATACGGTCAGAAAAATGCCTTCGCTCCTTCATGTCGTCACAATAAACTTAAGAGGAATGAGCACACCGGTTTCGATGCGCTCATTCCTCTTGAGTTTTGATCCTCGAACAGCTGCAAGACTAAGCAGCCAAAGGAGGATCGGTATTCTATTGATTCAGTTCATCGGATCCAAAAGCCAGTCAGCAATGACAGACTCGTCTACGTCTAATCCCATGGACTGGAGTCCATTTGCAAGAAATGCTGAGGTTTCATTCAGATTCAGCCCCTTCAGGTGGGTGAAGTTCGTCGAGTTCAATTCACCTCCCTCTGTTGTGCGGCCTTCGATATATCCGCAGTTGTAGCACATGTTCAGAGGAATCTTGCGATGGGAGTCAAGCTCCATTTCGCATCCGCAGCGCGGACATTTCATAGGGTTAAACCTCCTGTAAAAAGATAATCAAATCAGTCAGCATCCAAACCATCGTCACAGATCAGTCCGTACCCTCCCTGACGGCGCTTATAGACTACTGCGATTGCATCGTCCGCATCCATGTTACGAAAGACAAAGAACTCGTGATCCAGCAGATTCATCTGTAGGATGGCTTCCTCAGCAGACATGGGTTTAATGGAAAAGCGCTTGGAACGCACGATTTTGAATTCATCTGCGGGCTCTTCTTCAACCGGAGTAAAGGTCGATGTCGCAGCGACGGCATCCTTTTCCAGAGAGCCTTCACGCAGTCTTTTTTCCAAACGGGTCTTATTGCGGCGGATCTGCCGCTCAATCGCAGCGACACCGGAATCAACAGAGGCATACATATCACTTGTCAGCTCACTGGCTCTGTAATAGGTACCGTTGTTATGAATTGTGATCTCAGCCCGGAAGCGCCCACGCTCCAGGCTGAAAGTGACAAAGGCTTCGGCCTCAGTCTTAAAGAAGCGGTCGAGCTTTGAGATCTTTTTGGTGGCATAAGCTCTCAGATCTTCAGAGGAATCCATTCGTTTTTCAGCGAAAGTAAACTTCATATCTGGCAACTCCTTTCCGAGGGAGTGTATCCCTCACCGTTATACTAACACATTTTGCTCAGAAAGAGAAGAGATAATTTCATTTTTATTGACAATTTAACGAAGTCCTTGTAAATACTTGCCAAATGTTGTGAAATGGGATAAAATAATTTATCATTTTTTGAGAACGGAGTGAACTATGCAGCAAACTGGTTTTGGCTGTCTCTATATTGTCGCAACCCCGATCGGAAACTCTGCGGATCTCTCTCCCAGAGGAAGGAAGATTCTGGAAGAAGCAGATCTGATTGCTGCGGAGGATACCCGGCGCTCCATGGTCCTGCTAAACAAGCTGGAGATCCGTAACCGCCTGGTTTCCAACCACAAGTTCAACGAGCACGGGAAAGCAAACTGGTTCGTGCAGCAGATGCAGGAGGGGAAGAACGTCGCGGTTATCACCGATGCGGGTACGCCCTGTATCTCCGATCCGGGAAATGAACTGATCAAGGCTGCTGTCGAAGCGGGGATTCGCGTCGTAGGGATTCCGGGCTGCTGTGCTGCGGTGAATGCACTTTCGGTTTCCGGCTTTGATCTGAGTTCCTTTGCATTTTTGGGTTTTTTCCCCAGAGAAAATGCTGAGAGAATACGTCTGTTGGAGCTCATGCGCCAGGACAAGGCCACAAAGACTTTTGCCCTTTACGAATCGCCGAAACGTATCATGAGCTTTGTAGATTTCATGATCAGTGCAGGAGCCCGCTGCAGTCTCTGTCTGATGAACGATATGACCAAGCTCCACGAGATGAGCTTCCGCGGTTCACCGATACAGGTGAAGGAACAGCTGATTGCCAAAGGAAACTACGAAAAAGGCGAATATGCCATCGTCCTTGAACTGGATGAGGATTATCGCTATCAGAAACAGGAACATGTAGTTTCTCCGGAAGCCATGCTGGTGGAAGCCATGACAGCCGGTCGGGATGTCAAGAGCGCGATTGCAGCCTTGCTGGAGGACAGGAACAATTCGTACAGCAAGAACGAACTGAAAACAGCTTCCCTGCATCTGAAAAAAATGTTCGGAGAGTAGTGATACGGCATTCCATATAAACTGCCTGAACAGCTATTGTCTTACATCACCGGTATGGAAATAACAGGAAGACGATCTAGCCGGTGAAAAAATCAAGAGGAATCCCTATTTGAGAAATGAGGATGGTAAAGCATGGAGAACAAAAGACCAACCGGACACAAGAAAAACGTAAGCGGCACAGGGAAATCTGTTTATCGCCGCGGGGAAGGATTGGGCACCGGTCCGGTAACCGGAAGCAGACCGGATAACTTCACGTCCAACACACAGAGCATCCATGAAACCGGGAGAAGAAACACCGGACGGAATGTAAAGCGCGGCGGGGGAGCTTTGTCCCTGCTCGCCATTGCTGCTTTGCTGCTCTTTGGCGGAAACAGTCTGTTCGGAGGAGATACGGACAGCTATACCTACACTACCCAGACACCGGCTCCGACTGCATATGTCAGCACGGCAACGCCTACCCCGCGCCCGACTGCTGCTCCGAAACCCACAGCCACCCCGCGTCCGACCGGTAATATCGATTTTGGCATCTCGCCCTCCAGCTTTCAGAACATCACGGGCGGGAATTCCGAAACACAGGTTACCAATACCGATACTGCCACGGTAGACAACAACGTATCTGAAGGAGCCCGCGATAAGCGTACCGTGATCCGCGGCGACGGCAGCGATAAGGTCAACATTATGATCTACATGTGCGGCACGGACCTCGAGTCGCGCAGCAGCATGGCAACCAAGGATCTGGTAGAGATGACCAAGGCACGGCTGTCCAACAATGTTCGCATCATCGTATATACCGGCGGCTGCACCCGCTGGAACAATTCGGTGGTCTCCTCTGACCGAAATCAGATTTATGAAGTGAAGAGTGGCGGTCTCGAGCGCCTGGCTGCCGAAATGGGCAATACCTCCATGACGGATCCGAAAACGCTTGCCAGCTTCATTCAGTGGTGTTCGCTGCGCTATCCTGCCAATCGGAATGAACTGATTCTCTGGGACCATGGCGGCGGAAGCGTCTCCGGCTTCGGCTATGACGAGAAGAACCCGCGCAGCGGCAGCATGACGCTGGCCGGCATCAACCAGGCACTGAAAGACGGCGGCATCACCTTCGACTTTATCGGATTTGACGCATGCCTGATGGCAACGCTGGAGACGGGATTAATGCTGGATGATTATGCCGACTACATGATTGCTTCCGAAGAAACTGAGCCCGGTATCGGCTGGTATTATACCAACTGGCTGAACAAGCTCTCCTCCAACCCGGGTATGCCTACGGTGGAGATCGGCAAAAATATCGTAGATGATTTTGTCTCTACCTGTGCAACCCAGACGCGCGGTCAGAGTGCCACATTATCCGTAGTGGATCTCGCCGAACTGTCCAACTCTGTTCCGAAACCCCTGAAAAACTTCTCCAAATCTCTTACCAAACTCATCAAAGAAAATGAGTACAAACAGATTTCCAATGCGCGCAACAGCACACGTGAGTTCGCACGCAGTTCTGTGATTGACCAGATCGACCTGGTCCACTTTGCCAAGAACCTCGGCACCACACAGGGCAAAAACCTTGTTACGGCGCTGCAGAAGGCAATCAAATACAACAAAACCTCTTCCAATATGTCTGATGCCTACGGTTTGTCCATCTACTTCCCGTATCGCAAGACCAACAAGGTCGACTCTGCCTGCAATACCTATGACGCTATCGGTATGGATGAGAGTTACTCCGAGGCAATCCGAGCTTTCGCCAG
>CAZMXF010000076.1:0-9612 GCA_964570015.1 uncultured Oscillospiraceae bacterium
TTAAGGGCGACGAGACCGGATCCGTGGATCTCTGGTAATATGGTTTGAGCAGGTCTGCAGATCGGGACTCTACACAAACCGGGAGGGCGAAAATGTTCTGTATCCATTGCGGAGGCACACTTCCTGACGGTGCTGCTTTCTGTCCAGCTTGTGGTAAAAAAGTCATCAATTATGCGTCTGCGGTTCATACGCAGACGGCAAAATCCATATTCCGCCCCGGTGTATGTCCTGCCTGTGGCAGCAATCAACTGAAGGTATTACGTCCCGGTGTGTATCTCTGCGAGCATTGCGGGACAAAATCATATGCAGAGGAGCCGTCCGCTTTGGAGGATGACACACCTTTGGACGTCAGGGTCGCGGTGCTGCTGAAAGAAGAGGAAGAGTACTCCGCGAACAAAGATCTCAAAAACGAGCTTCTGAGCTTGAGTAAAGCACTGCCGCTTGCCCCGGAGAATTATTCCGTTCTTTACTACCTCGGTCGGTGCTACTCCCGGCTTGATCTTTATGGCAAAGCACTGGAGTGTTTCCGGAAAGCGGATGCCCTCTATCCGAATGATCCTGATGTCACCGTCATGCTTGGAACTGTCAACATGAACAGGGGCAATACGGTGGAGGCAAAAGGCTACTATGAGAAAGTTCTCAAAATGATTGAGGAAAAACAGGTCCCTGTAAGCAGCAGCACAGCCGTAACCGTATATGTGAGCTATGGTCACTGCCTTGGCAGACTTGGCGATAAAGAGGCCGCGCTGAAGTATTTTTCACTTGCAAAAGAGAATGGTTACAGTCAAAGCGGGATAGAGCCCTACTGCAAAGAGCTGGGTCTGGATCCTGATCTGGTTTGAATGAAAGATTCCGGTTCCGCCATTTTCTCCTCCAGGCTTCACAGCAGAATCGTCTTTTTCTGCCGGTCTTCGGCTGCAAGCACCATGATAAGAGAACCGGCAGAAATCCGGCAACCGGTGAGGCTATGACCTTTGCCGCAAGCAACACTCCGGTCTTCAAACCGACTAAGACTTTCAAGGAGAAACCGTCTCCGTTTTTCCCCCACCCCATTGTGCAATCCTAAAGTCATTTTAAAGATGAATTTCTCAATTCCTCATAAAAAACCTGTGAACATGGCTTGAGCAGCCAATGGTCACAGGTTTTTTGCTTTTTATGCTAGGTGTTAGTCGTCTACACCCACCATTACATTGCTGGCCTTAATAACCGCATAAGCTGTTCCGCCGACCTTAAGACCAAGCTCGCGAATAGAGGCCATGGTAATAACAGAACTGATGATGGTTCCACCGCCAATATCGATTTTAACGATACCGTTCACTGCCCCGTCCTGAATGTCAACAACAGTACCTTTGAACTGGTTTCTTGCACTTAATTTCATTGTTTGTTTCTCCTTCTTCCTTAATTGAAGTGGCGTCATTATACCTCGGGAAAGACCATATCACAAGCTAGGCACCAAAACATGTGTGAAATAGAATGAATCGACATGAAAGCACATGAGCAAACGGACCCGCCGTAACGACATTATCCTCTCTAAATCCACAAAACAATAGAGGCAGGCTAAGAAAAAAATTTTTTCCAACACACTTGACCCACTGTTTTGCGACAACATGCATGGCAAGAAAAAGACGGCCTGACAGAAATGCTCATCGGCATATTCGCTGTGGGTATTACACATACCTGACTGCAGTTCCGTACACTTGAAGGTATACTCATCTCTGCTTAATCAAAACCAATAATCCTAGAGGCCGAGCCTTAACGCCCTATCTCTGGGATCCTTTTTACTTTTCTACTTCTTCATCGATTATGGTTTCCACTTCGCCACTCTTCCCTGCGCGGTCATGCAATTGTTCGAGCACCTGTTTGAGCTGTTCGGGGACAGGCAGGCCGAGGTGGGCGGCGTTTTCCAGGATGGAGAGGCCGTTGTTGGCGATGGCCCAGAAGATGACTGCCGTACGCAGGACACCCGGCTGGTTCAGCACATGGACATCCAGCACCTGGGCGATCCCGACCAAGAGGAAGGTCAGCACCTTCCGGCAGAGGCCCCGGAACCCGACCGCGGAACTGAGCTTCCGATCCTCGATGGCGCACATCACGCCGGTGATGTAGTCTACGATCACGAAGACCAGCAGCGCATAGAGCAGGCCGTCGTTCCCGCCCAGGAAGTAGCCGAGCCAGGCACCGACTGCGGCAAACGCCGCCTGAATCACATTCCAAAATTCTTTCAAATAAATCACTCCATTTCCAATATTTTACGCCAGGTCATAGGGCCGCAGACGCCGTCCACGACGAGGTCATGATCCATCTGAAACTTACGGACGGCGGCATCCAGGGCGTCCCCGAAAATGCCGTCCAGTGCTCCGGTGTAATAGCCGCGGGCGGACAGAACCGCCTGCAGCACGGCGACATCCGTACCGGCCATGGACTTGTCGATCATACGGTAAGGATAGAACAAAGTGGAATCATGGAAAGAGTTCAAAGTGGGGTGCCCCTTTCCGGACTCGCTTTGCGGATCCACCTCTCCCGAAGGCTGGGGGGATGCTCCCCTTTCAGCTTCGGAGATCTCGTCCTCCAGTTCCTTCGCGTAACGGAAGCGGGTGTCCACGTTGCAGTAATAGGGCTGCTCATAGAGGCGGCAGACCTTGTCTGTGGCGGCCCAGATATCGTCCGTGGTCCGGAGGATCTGCCACAGGCCGGCATACTGTGCCTCGGTGGTCAGCTCATGCAGGGCGAAGGAAACCTGCATGGAAACATCATCCAAAGCCTTGCCGGACTTCTTCCAGAAATCATAGAGTTCCAGCTTTCTCCCCTGGCCGGTGGAGAAATTGAAATACGTCCACTGGGCGAGGCCGTAGCCCTTCTGATCCCTGGCGAACTGTGCGCGGGTGATCCGTCCTGCGGTCACGTCATCGGTATAGGAACGGGAATAGATGCGACCGGCTGAGAAGTCGTTCTGCAGGCGGCAGGGTTCCAGCCCTGACTCGGCCTTCCAGTTGCCGAGGAGGCCAAGTGCTCCGGCCCGGGACACGCCTGCGGCTCGCAATTGGTTAAAGATTAGTAAAACATTACTCATGATATAACCTCACAACGATATTGCCTGTGCCCATGCGCTCGATGCCCTTGAAGCCGGTATAGCCTTCGAAGGTGCGACGGTCTTCATCGAAGACACGGGTCAGGGTTTTGGTATGTTCACAGTCAGTGAAGATACTAAACAAGATCGGCATCTCTGCGCCGATCACCTCAAAGCGAAGTGAACCGTCAAGGTCACTCACTCCGGCCCAGCTGACCTCAAATTCAGTCCCTTGTGCTGTAATCATCTTAATCATGTCCAAGTAACCACCTTTCTGTTGACGCCGCCGATTGTTATTGTTTCCAGGCCGAGGTAGTGCCAGTTGATGGCGAGGGAGCCGGTCAGGACCGAAGAGAAGCTCGCCGAGCCCTCAAAGTAGCCGTAGAGGGTGTCGATGTTCGCTTTGTTCGTCCCAACCTGATCCAGAGTTCCCTGAAAGCTCGTCTTGCCATAACTCACTGCCTGGGAGTCGATTGTGCGATTCGTGATCGCGTAATCGTCGATCTTCTGGGAGCCGAGGGAGTAATCCATAATCCGGGCATTGTTCAGGGTTCCGGATGTGATCTTCGAGGCATTCAGGTTCTCAATGTTTGCGTTGTAGACCTTCAGGACCCCGTTCTCGATGGTGCAGCCGCCGATCTCGCCGGAGGTCGCGTTGATGACGCCCTCGACGCTGAGTCCGCTGCTGTTGACCAGCATGACAACGCTGCCGTTGGAAACCAGCTGGAACTTGTCCGCGTCCAGGTACCAGCCGAAGCTGGAAGCGTCCCCGCCGGTGCGGGAGACCTTGGCTGCGATCTGCTGCGCCTGGAGCGTCAGCTCGGACTGGACGTTCTGAATCCGTCTGGTGAAGCTGCGCTCAGAGGCGGGAATATACGGGTATTCATGATCCAGTTCTTCGTCTTCCGGCGCGGCGACGGAGGCGGCGCAGAGGGAGTCGAAGACCAGATCGCTGGAAAAAAGTCCGGAGAGGAAGGTGCCGCCCAGACCATCCGGAACCGCAATGGTATCCCCCAGCTCGCAGGCCGGATTAATGACCGCGGCTTCGGCCGTATAGGGCCGGTAGACGAAACCCTGCAGTTTGGTAAGGAGCCGGTTCGCTGCGGCCTGGGTGGCGAAGGGGCAGCTGATCTCATACACATAACCGGTCTCATTCCCGGCGAAGAGTTCCTGGTCATTGTCCATCAGGAAGCGGATGCCGGTACAGGCCGGGAAAGCCGGGGCTGCGGTCAGGCGGTGGGTGCCGCCCAGGGGCGCATCCTCAGTGGTCTTCACAGACCAGAGCGGGATGAGCCGGAGGGTATTCTGATCCGTGATCACGAAGCTGCCTCCGTAGAGCGCCCCAATGTGCTGGAGCGTCTCACGCAGGGTGTACTGTGCAGGCAGCGGGATCATGAAGCCGGCGGTCATCAGGCTGGTAGTCTGCGCGTCCACCGCCACACCGAGGAACGAGGCGATTTCGGTGACGGTGTTGATATCGCTGTATGGCCACGAATGAGATGTAGACGGATACTTCACCTCGCCCTTCAGGATGGAGTCGTAAGCTTGGAGCGTCAGGAGGCCGGTGGTGGTATCTGCCTCGCGGGTGTCCACGTAGTACACGCCCTTGGCGATCCACTCGGACTGACGGGAATCGTTCACGACACGGAAATAGGGCCGGATCTCGGCCATACGCGGAACGGAACCGGAGTCCAGGTACAGGGAGAGGGACAGCTCCCCTGCCGGTGCCAGGCCGAGACGGGGTGAACCGGAGCCGAAGGCGCTGCGGCGGCTGTTCAGGGACGTAAGCACATTCATACCATAGTCCGTGCCGGCGATGTTCACCTTGACCTCGAAGCGGTGGATACCGGAGAAGATGGAATTGTAAAGAGAAGACGTTGAATTCATTATTTGGAATGCAATTGCACAAGGCCGGAATACATGATACAATCAGCTCGACAACTTGGGATTTTTGAACTGGATATTATGTGCGAGTATGCCTTCAGAAAAGGAAAAGCAAATGAATAACAGCAGAATTAATTACATGCGCCTGATCGGTCCCGGACTTATCTGGGCAGCGGGCCTTACGCTTATCATCAAATTTGCACCTACGACCGTGCATGTAAACGGTATGGTCGGACTGGGATTCCTTGCGCTGTGTATCGGTACCTTCCTGGCGCTATACGTGCTCTACCTGGAATACGCCAAGACAGGAAAAGAATGGCCGTGGTTTCTGGACATGTTTTTTCCGAACTATCCGGTAATAGAGGATAAAAACAACCTGATGCGCAGACTGAGTGGCTTTCGTAAAAGCTACAGTGATTATCTTTCAAATGAGCGTGAAGAAGAAAACTCTTCTCTTCAAGACTACACGTCTCAGCTGATGTGGCACAGTATTGCTCTTCAGAAAAAGCGTTTGTTGAAACATAATCTGACTTTGGAAATGGAGTCTGTGCGCAGAGCCTATTCCGGCAAAGGCAGTTTTATCAGAGAAAATAAGTATTTTGACGGCAGATATAAGGTGAATGATGTATATGAGGAGATATCTGCAGTTAGGACGATCAGGCAGGGAGGGAAAATCATCAGGCGCATCAAGGACAGTGAAGTGGCGCATTTTACCCTGCTTTCTGCAGATCAGATCGGCGGAAACAAAATTATCTGCCCCAACTGCGGCAATCCGACCACGAGAGAGAACCTCCTTGACGGCTGTGATTACTGCAGCACCAAATTCACTGTTGAAGATCTGAAAGACAGGGTCGACAGCTTTGGATTAAGGCGTGATTTCCGTACAAGCGCCAGTAAAAAAGAAGCGATTAAAGAATTGATGTTTCCCTGGACTACGCTGATCGTGACACTTCCGCTGATCTATTTTGGTTTGATCGGGCCATTTGTATATGCACCGGGGAATATCTTTATGAGTCTGATCACTGGCCTTTTCGCCGCGGGTTTGTTTGGTCTTCTGGGATGGAGCCTTAAGTCCATTTTTCTGACATTGATTTCACCCATCCTGCTCCTGATCAGTGCTTTCTCAGAGTCAATGAGCCGCAAGCTGATATACAGCCGTAAAAAAGAAGAAGAGCAGGAGAAGATGATGGCAGAGCAGGTCCGGAAGAGGGACCCTCTCTTTTCCATTCAGAGCTTTTTCGGGGGCGTCCAGAATAAGCTTTCGGCCATACATTACGCTGAACGCCCGGCAGAGATCAACGCTTTTTCTGAAAAGGACATGTCTCCATTTATAGAAAAATACAGAAATGTAATGGATATCGATTGTCAGAGTATGACCATGGAGTCGTATCGGGCAGACGAGAAGCTTCAGACCGCGACGGTCAGTGCCGATCTTCGACTTATGGTGCTCAGAGGAAGCAAAATCAAGGAAAGGAACGAACGCCTGAAGATCACCATGATCAAGGATGCCGGGTGTAAAACACAGGCTGTATGCGGCGCATCCGTCCTGCGATGCAAGGGCTGCGGCGCCAGCCTCTCGCTGATGGATGGCAAGACCTGCAGTTACTGCGGGAGGAATCTGGATCTTAAACAGTTTGACTGGGTGATAGCAGATTACAAAATAATTTGATTGGAAGGTTTGTTCAGCAAATTCCAGTTTGTTTATCTTTCCCCTGAGGGTTATCGTTCCTCAGGGGATTTCTTTATCTTTCAATCAATGGGAAGGTTAGCCCCTTCCAGATTGCTGTTCCATCCGGGTTTACCGTGGCACAGATGGTGGGGATGTTGTTCGAATACATCGTCCGGGTGACGCTGCCGTCCTGGGGATCGATATAGCGGACGGTGACAAACTCCGGTTTGATTGCGCTGAGGACCGCCATGGCCTCGGAGCTTTTCAGCGGGCGGCAGGTGATGTCCAGGCGGACCTTGGAGGCAACGCGCCCGCGGTGCATCACGCCATCGAGGGTGCGGCCGGTGTCCGGCGCTTCGACATCGAAGCGGGTCCACTTGATGCCATCCTCAGCGAGGTAGCTCAACAGCGACACTCCGTTGATGGTAAATCTGTAAACTGCGATAACTCATCAACCTCCGTTCGCGCGGGAATCACGTCTCTGATACTTCGTCACCGCGTCGGAAAGCTGTCTGCCGTCGAGGTAGACGCGGATCTCCTGGTCTCTCTGCGACCGGTTTCCGAGTTCCGCGATGGCCCGGGCGATCGTATCCGCCAGGCCGCTCAGGTCCGGTGCTTCCGCTGCGGGAGCCGGGGCGACGCTGGCAGTATAGGGCACCATGGCGGAAGCCGTGGCAGGGATCATGCGGATCAGCTGCGGCGCGGGAGGCGTGAGCTTTTCCAGCTCCTCCTTCAGCTGCACGGCTACCATGCGGATCCATTCCGTGTGCCGTTCCAGCGGAATGATCGCTTCTCTTCCCTGTTCCCCTGCTCCGATCAGGGTAGCGCCGTCCACGATACCGCCGCGGGCATACCATTCCACACCCATATGCGGAATCGCGGTGATGCCGAGGTAGCGGGCCAGGATCGAATTAGAACCCAGCTCCTGCCAGGTGACGGTCAGGTGCGGCAACTTGAAGTCAAAGCGGCCGAGGGTCAGGCCGTGCCACCAGTTCTTCAGGGCGTCCCACAGACCATGCACCAAGTCGGACCAGGTGTTCCACTCCTTGTCATAGACACCGGTAAGATCGACGAAGAAGCCCTGAATCTTATGGATGATGTCTGAATAGTCAAATTTCATGACATTCAGGGAGATCAGGGTGCCGATGGTCAGGCCGATGGCAGCGCCGGCGGGTCCGCCGATCACGACGCCGGCGACTCCGCCGAGGATCGCGGGCAAGATCGCCTTGATGGCGTTGAAGAACTCTTCCCTGTCCAGTTTCCCGTCCCAGTTGAAGGCGAAGTTGTCGGCCAGAATACCGAAGACCAGGCCGGCGGTAAGCCCGATCCCCAGGCCGATGGGTCCACCAGTCAGGCCGCCCACGGCCCCTCCGATAGTCGCACCGATGAGGCCGCCGCTGATGGTGGTGAGGCCGGCGATGAGCGTGGCCATGACCTTCTCCCAGTCGAGATCCAGCCAGCTGAACAGGATGTCCTTCAGGTTGAGTTCGAGGGCGAAGTCTTTGGACAGGTCGGGCACCTCCGTATCATTGGTCTTCGGGTTGGACTTCGTGGAAGTGGACTTGGAGCCGCTGCTCTTCGAGGACGTGGAACGGGAACCGCCGGAGGCACGGGTGGTCGTGGTCTTCGGGGCCTTCTCTTCCACTTCATAGGCGACGAGACGGTTGATCTCATCGAACTTCAGGAGCTGCTTCGAGGCCTTCCAGACCGTGCGGGTGAAATGCTGATACTGGCGGTCGAGATCTTTCAACGCTTCCGCTGTCTCCCAATACTCCTCGGGATCCGGGAGCGTTTCAAAAATGATAGACTTTAGAGTACTCATAAAGTGTAAAGTTCAAAGTATAAAGTGAAAATATGACGCGATTGCACATTGAAGTAGTTCATGATAGAATCAGGGCGATAACTCAGGATTAGCGGAGACAGGATCATGAAAAAGAGTACAGAAGAAAAGCGTATAAAGGAAAAGAAAGTTGTTACGTTGATGATCCGGCTTTACTGCAGAAAAGTGCATGGAACAAAAGCCGGACTCTGTCCGGAATGCAAGAGATTGGCAGAATATGCCTGTGAACGCAGTGATAAATGCCCGTTTATTGAAAACAAAACGTTCTGTTCAAACTGCCATGTTCACTGCTACAAGCCGGAAATGCGGGAACAGATCAGACAGGTCATGCGCTTTTCCGGACCACGTATGGTACTCTATCATCCTGTTATGGCATTAGAGCACCTGTTATGCACGAAGCTGGAAGCTAAACGCTATATGAAATAATTGAGGTACGAAAACGCGGGATAAGACAGGCACTTTTTCTTATCAAGATGTTATTGTCACGCCCCCAAAAAGGGGATTTTTTTATTTCCACCCGTTGATGATCTCTTCTTCTGCCCGGGAGAACTTCGGTTTCAGATGCACCAGGTCACGGTTCTTGTTGTACCAGCTGCGCTCGTTCTTCTCCAGCTTCTTACCGGTGCGGAGCTTCTCGCGGATACGGATCACACGGGCGAAGACACTCTCCGGCGGGATCTCCAGATAGGCGGAGAGGAAGGTCCTCCAATGGAGATACTCCACCGCTCGGCACTCGAAGCCGAGGATGTGGTTGATCGGGGCAACCATCAGGTCGAAATCCTGGGCCCAATCAATCAGGCGGCCGGAAGACTTTTTGCCCTGGCTGCCATGACGCGGATCAACGAAATCAGTAAAGGCGTGGAGAGCGGCTTCTGCGTCGGTTGGGCGCTCGGCATAGAACATCCGGAGCAGGGCTTCGGTCTTGTCTGCGTCAGTGAGGTCCGGATCTTCGAGCATAACGAAGATCTCAAGGATCACACGGAAGTCCGTGCGTACACGATAGCTCTTATCCCCTGCTGCACCACTTGTCGGGAGGGAAAAAACAAAGTTCAACATAAATATTTCATTTGATTTGAGATGGGAATCAAAATAGAATGATCTTGACAAATCGCGCTATGCAGATAAAACAGGAATCACAGCGGTAGAATCGTG
>CAZMXF010000077.1:0-9575 GCA_964570015.1 uncultured Oscillospiraceae bacterium
CCGAAGTAATGGTCGTCCAGCTCCTGGCCCTTTGGCGGCCTGGCACCGAAAAGTGTTCTTCCGGTGTAGATCAGGTCCTTTCGCTTCAGGTACATGTCCCGGTCCACCAGGAAGTACTCCTGCTCCGGACCGACATTGGTAACCACCTGTTTGACATCCGTATGACCGAAGAGTTTCAGGATCCGCATGGCCTGTTTGTTCAAGGCCTCCATGCTGCGCAGCAGCGGGGTTTTCTTATCCAGCGCCTCGCCGCCGTAAGAACAGAACGCTGTCGGGATGCAGAGCGTTTTCTCCTTGATGAAAGCATAAGAGGTCGGATCCCAGGCCGTGTAGCCTCTCGCCTCAAAAGTGGCTCGCAGGCCCCCGGAGGGGAAGCTGGAAGCATCCGGTTCACCGGTAATAAGGTTCTTTCCGGAGAACTCCATGATCACGTGGCTGTCCGGCGCCGGCGTGATAAAGCTGTCGTGCTTCTCCGCAGTGATGCCCGTCAGCGGCTGGAACCAATGCGTAAAGTGCGTCGCTCCGTTCTCCACTGCCCACTCGCACATCGCATCTGCGACGGTGTTTGCGAGAGAGAGATCAAGCTTCTTGCCCTTGTTCATGGTATCGCGCAGGCTGCGGTAGACACCCGCAGAGAGCCTCGCACGCATGACCTTGTCGTCAAATACCATGCATCCAAACAGTTCCGGTACCGTGCTCATGATCATTCCTCCAAACTTGTTTTACTAATCGGGAGACATCGGCCCGCAGAAGCATCTGCGACATACCTCTGTCTCCCAATATGCGCGTATCTTACGCTCCACCGCTCACTTTGTCAAGACAAAACAGCCGGTTTTTTCGCCTGTACCGCGCGTATCATATGGATAGAATATCATCAAAATACCGTTTCAGTATCCCCTGCGCTGAGTGACCAGAACACCGGTCTATCCCCAGCGAGGGCGGCATCATCTCTTCATGGCGAGTGTATACCGCATGGCTCCGCTTGCGTGATGCTCCCGTCTGTGATACACTGTTCAACGAAAAACTGCTCTATCATCAATCCGGGAGGTCCTTAAATGAATCTTTTTCTCTGCTATGACCGCTGCAGCACCTGCAAAAAGGCGGAAGCCTGGCTTACCGAAAAAGGCATTTCTTTTTCCAAACGCCCGATCAAAGAACAGAACCCATCCGTTGAAGAACTGACGCTCTGGTGGCAGCAGAGCGGGCTCCCGCTCCGCAGATTCTTTAACACCAGCGGTCTGCTTTATAAGGAACTGAACCTGAAAGACAAGCTCCCCGCCATGTCTGAAGCCGAAATGCTTTCTCTTCTCGCCACCGACGGCATGCTGGTCAGACGTCCGCTCCTCATTGCTGACGAAGCGGTTCTGGTCGGCTTCCGTGAAACTGAGTGGGAAGCAGTCCTCCTGTCCTGATATCAGTTCTATCCAACGAAATCAGCGCCTGTCATGACAATCTGAAATCTGTCATGACAGGCGCTGATTCTTCTGTTTAATCCTTTGTTCCATCTGTGAAGAAGCGGACTCTCCTGCCTGCTTTCTCTCTCCATCAGACTTATGAGATCCACCACTCGGGTGTCAGGTCGCCGAGGGTCACGGTTCTTTCCTTCCGGTAATCCATCATGATCTCGATGTCCCTATACTTTCCCGGCATAAGCTGAACCATCAGTTCCCGGCAGGCTCCGCAGGGCGCGCCGCTGGAGCCATTGGGCAGGATTGCAATGACCTTTTCAACCTCCTGCTCTCCGTTGGTAATCATGTTGAAAATGGCATTTCGCTCCGCGCAGATGCCCAGTGTGGAGCAGGTGTCGATACATACACCTGTGTAGATTCTTCCGGAACCGGAAAGAATGGCTGCGGAAACCTCTCCGCAGGTGACGTATTCAGAAATCCTGCGCTCGTTTCGCACCGCAGCGGCCGCAGCATACAGTCTGTCCCACTGCCACTGGTCTCTGGTCATGCTGCTCACATGGCCTGTTCGTTTTTCATGCAGCAGTGGGACATCCACGTCTTCCGATTTCCACCGATACCGGAATCCGCATTTTTCCTGGACCCGCTTCGACTTGGCATTGCCTTCATAGTACCCGACCCATACCGTCGTCATTCCGATCTCCTCAAAGGCATGTCGGAGCATCTCCTTTACCGCCTCCGGTACGATGCCCTGTCCCCAGAAGGGCTTTCCCAGCCAGTATCCCAGTTCACACTCGTCGTCACGTTCGGTCATGTCCGTATGCCCGTTCAACTTCAGTTCGATTGCCCCGATTGCCCTGTTATCCGTTTTCAGACAGATGGCGTATGCCTCTTTGCCGTTAAATACGTTTTTTATCACATCCCGGCTTTCTTCAATGCTCCGGTGAGCAGGCCAGCCCGCAATCGGGCCGACATCCGGGTCCTTCGCATATTCGTATAAGCTTTCTGCATCATTCTTCTCCCAGCGGCGCAGAATCAGCCTTTCCGTTTCCAATAACACAATTCGATCTCCTCTCCTGTGGTATCAATTCAAAGATGACCTCGGCGTTTTGTATGTCATTCGGTCCTTCACAGGTATAGCTGACATTTGAAAAGACGATCTCCCGAAAAGGACGGTCGGCAAAGCCGTGAATGTATACAGCAGTTCTGTCCGGAGAGTCAATTCGAAGATCCGACAGTCGAACGTCAGAAACCTCCGGCGGAATCATCTCCGGTTTGGGTTCTGCCTCCTTATAGGCCGACTCCATAAAAATCATTCCCTTGTGTCCGCGGTAGGAAAAGACTCCGGAAGATCTGCTTTCCAACACACAATTGCGCATTGAAATATGCCGGATATATCCGCCCCGGGACCGGGCTGTCTTCAGGCAGAACAGGCTGAAACAGTCAAAGAGACGACAGTCGCTGATCATCACATCTTCGATTCCACCCGACATTTCACTCCCGATGGCAATTCCGCTTCCCACACGAAAAATGCAGTTGCTGATTCTTACATTTCGGGTCGGCCGTTTTGCTTCTGATCCTTTCCCGGATTTAATGGAAATACAGTCATCATGCGTACGAATCTCGGAATCCCGGATGATGACATTCTCGCAGGAATCAACCACGATCCCGTCATCGTTGTCCGCATAGGCACGAAGTTCACCACGTGGAGAATAGTCTGAATCAACCTGTATGCCCTCAACAAGGACATCCGAGCAGCCGATCAGATGGAGGCACCAGGCCGGAGGATGCAGCAGCCTTACTCCCGAGATGGTGACACCCCGACAGTTTCGGATACAGACAACGCGGCCTCTGGTTATTGCCGTCTCCATCTGGAAGGCCGCAAGCATCAGACCGCTGGCATCAACACACCCGCCGCCTGTGATCTTTATATCGGAATTTGGCCCCTCGGAGGTATTGAGAAGGCTGGCGTAACACGACTGCTCCACACCCTCAAAAGAATAGCAGATTACGGGATAACGGGACAGTTCCCGGCTGCCGACCAGGACCGCGTCGGGAGTAATCCTCAGCTCAATTCCGCTTTTCAGGAACAGAGCTCCGGTAAGAAAGCGTCCTTCGCTTATCAGAACCACATCCCCGGGAAGACAGGCATTTATGGCGTCCTGAATGGAACGGGTGCAGTCTGTAATACCGTCTCCCACCGCTCCGTAATTTCTGATATCTGCAATACTCATAGTATCATTCGTTCTTTGACTGAAGATTTCTTCACGTAACACAGTTTTCATTCCTGTCAGGAAAAGAAGAAAACCGCCGTGTGCTTTTCTGTAAGGTCTGTCGATCTGTCGATCAAACAGATCTCACAGAAGGCACCACGGCGTGTTACTCCAGTATTCTCCTTATCCGGCTTACCACCGGAGTTCTCTTCCGAATATCTTGCGATATTCTTCCTTCGTCACGACTTTATCACTGAGGCCATAGGCTTTGGCAAACTCCGCGCCCTTCTCCACCGGAACAGGAGCGATTACACTTCCGTCCCTGCGCACCAGCCAGTATTGTTTTCCATTTCCTTCATCGACCAGCAGACCGCCGGAAACGGCATCCAGTTTCTCATCCAGCTGCACTTTTTTTGTTTGATCCATTTTGGTTCTCCTTTCTGTATGTGTTTTATTGTTCCGTTGTGAATGATATCATAGAATCTGTCACAGAACTGTCACTCGTGGGCGTTTCTGCGTCCAGGGAATCGCAGCGTGTGACAAGACCGTCTTCAAAACGGTAAATCACGTCGGCCTTCCGTATGGTGTTCAAACGGTGTGCCACCATGATGATCGTACATTTTCCCATGATCGACTCAATGGCTGCCTGAACCTCGCGTTCGCTCTCGCTGTCCAGGGCACTCGTTGCTTCGTCAAGCAGGATGATTCCGGGATCTCTGAGCAGAGCACGCGCAATCGAAATACGCTGCCTCTGGCCGCCTGAAAGATTCTCTCCGCCTTCATAGATCGGACGAAGGAGGCCGTCCGGGTGTCCGGTGACAAGCTCCTCTAGTCTGACATCCCTGAGCGCCTCCATGACGCGGTCTACGGAAACATATTTCAGGCCATAGACAAGGTTCTCCCAGAGTGTTCCTGAGAACAGAACCGATGTCTGGGGGACAACGGCAATATGTCGCCGGAATCGGTTTTTATCAAGCGTATCCAGATCCAACCCGTCGATGGTGATTCTTCCCTCCTGAGGCGAATGAAGGCCAACAAGAAGCGACAGCGCCGTAGATTTCCCTGAGCCTGATCTGCCGACAAAGGCGACGCTTTTCCCGGCCGGGACATGAAGATTAACTTTGCTGAGTGCAGGAGGCTGCTCCGGAGAATAGCGGAAGGTCACATCCTCGAAACGAATTTCGCCGCGAACCGGAAGCGGCAGCAAAGCGCTTCCGTTCTTTTCGATATCTTTTTCGCCGAGCAGTTCGTCAACGCTCGTCAGGCTCTCCATTTCCTGGGTAATCTGCGGGACATCATCAAGATATTTCTGGACGCTGTTGTTCAGCGCGTCAAAAAGTGAGGCAAACAGGACAATGGAAGCCACGCTGATTTGCCCTTTAAATGCAAAGAAAAGCGCCACTGAGATGCATAAAAGGCGGAACCCCTGAGAAGTCGCGTAGATGGCGTTGTTGAGCCGTACCTGCAGCCTGTCCTGTTCGATCGCCGCACTCTCGACAGACCACACCTTGGAGGAGATATTCTGATATTCCGTCTTCTGGACGCCGTGAGCCCTTGTGAGATATTCCATGCCGATCATCTCTTTAAAGGCCGCGTTCACCACTTCCGTCTTCTGCCGCATGGCAGCCCTGCTCGCACGGATCGGCGGCATGTACCGGCGGATAATCCAGACCGAAGCGGGAAGCACGATTGCATAAAACACCAGCATAACCGGCATCCGAATTAATGATACGACAGTAACGAAGACAATGTCAATACCCAGATGCAAAACGGTCTGCATCTGTTCACACATCAGCATTTTGATAAACTGAACGTCTGAAGCCAGCTTTGAAAACACCTTACCGCTCGGTGTCTCGCTGTAGTACTTCATGGAGAGCATCTGCAGCTTCTGAACAATTGCCACCTTGAAACCCGATTCAATGCCCCGGACAAAGCGCTGATAAACCCGCGCGTCAAGGGTTGCACAGATCAGGTTGATGGTCAGCGCCAGGATCGCCCCAAGGACGTTCAGCAGAACAGGCGTTTCAAAAAAGGAGCTGCAGTCAGAGAGCGTATCGATCATTCCGGATGCAAACACCGGCAGCATCAGGGCACACAGATGTTTGACGGTCCGGTTAAGTACTGACAGGCCGACCATAGCGCGGTTTTCTCCAGCCAGGAAGCGAAGCAGATCTGTCGGTTTTCTCTTCCCGTTCTGCCCGTCCCGGTTATAGAAGCGAAGGATATCCTCCTTGAAACTGTCTCCGTTTTTCCGGACAGAATGGATGCTGTAAACAGTCTGATTCCCGCTCTGTTCCTGATCGATATAAGCCTCGTATTGTTTCAGAATATCTCTTCGGATCTCTGTCTCAATCCGTTCATCCTCGCTTTTTTTCATCAGATCCTGACTGTCGTCCATCGGATGCTGCGCAATGAGCACGATGCGTGGAAACAGCGGGCCCCTCACGGCAACGGTCACTTCATCGTTGCCGGACTGCAGAAGACGGGTAATCATCTCCTCACAGATCAGGAGGCAGGTCATTTTTTTCTCTCTGCTGTCAAGCTTCAGGTTTTCTTCCAGGAAAACTCTGACACTGTCCATCTCAGAATCAGTGTTCCGGATGCGGATTGTTTTCGGCATAGCTACATCTCTCACATCATTCCGTCAGAATCGTCATCTGTCAGGATCTTACATCCCCGGATGCTCAGGTGAGAACATCTTATTCCTGTTTTTTCGATCGGATCAGTCGATCTTCGGCAGTTTCGCGCGGTAGATGGCCAGCTCCTCATCGGTGGGGATATAGTCTTCCATCTTCCCATCGTGGAACTTTTCATAGGCAACCATATCGAAGTAACCGGTTCCGGTGAGCCCGAAGACAATGGTCTTCTCCTCTCCGGTCTCTTTGCACTTTTTTGCTTCGTCGATCGCAATCCGGATGGCGTGAGAGCTCTCCGGGGCGGGAAGGATTCCTTCCACCCGGGCAAACTCTTCCGCCGCTTCGAATACCGCGGTCTGCGGTACGGAGACTGCCTTCATCAGACCGTCGGCATAGAGCTGTGACAGCACCGGGCTCATCCCGTGATAGCGCAGGCCGCCTGCATGGTTCGGCGCAGGGATGAAATCGCAACCCAGGGTATACATCTTTGCCAGCGGGCAGACCATGCCGGTGTCGCAGAAGTCGTAGGCATACACACCCCGCGTCAGGCTCGGGCAGGAAGCCGGTTCCACCGCAACGATCTCATAGTCCGCTTCTCCGCGCAGCTTCTCACCCACAAAAGGAGAGATCAGTCCGCCCAGGTTGGAGCCGCCGCCGGCACAGCCGATAATCATGTCCGGCTTGATCCCGTACTTGTCCAGCGCGGCTTTGGTCTCCAGGCCGATCACGGACTGGTGCAGAAGCACCTGATTGAGTACGCTCCCGAGGACATATCGGTAACCGGGGGTAGAAACTGCCACTTCGACCGCTTCGGAGATGGCGCAGCCGAGCGAGCCCGTGGTTCCCGGGTGTGCCGCCAGGATCTTGCGTCCCACCTGCGTGGTCTCGGATGGGGAGGGTACCACCGATGCGCCATAGGTGCGCATCACCTCACGGCGGAAGGGCTTCTGCTCATAGCTCACCTTGACCATGTACACCTTGCAGTCCAGACCGAAATAGCTGCAGGCCATGGAAAGCGCGGTGCCCCACTGGCCCGCTCCGGTCTCCGTAGTGACGCCCTTCAGGCCCTGCTTCTTTGCATAATAAGCCTGGGCGATGGCGGAATTCAGCTTATGACTGCCGCTGGTGTTGTTTCCTTCAAACTTGTAGTAAATCTTCGCCGGGGTCTGCAGCTTTTCTTCCAGGCAATACGCCCGGACCAGCGGCGAGGGACGATACATCTTATAAAAATCCCGGATCTCCTGCGGAATCTCGATATAAGCGTTTTCGTTGTCCAGTTCCTGCCGGACCAGTTCCTCGCAGAATACTCCGCCGAGCTCCTCGGCCGTCATGGGCTGATGGGTACCGGGATTGAGCAGCGGTGCCGGTTTGTTCTTCATATCCGCCCGGACGTTATACCAGCTCTGCGGCATCTCACTTTCTTCCAGATAGATTTTGTAAGGGATCTTTTTTTCTGCCATGGAAAAGGCTCCTTTCTGATGGGGCTGCCGGCCCCTGTTTTCGGGAATTAAATATTAAATATAAATATGAAGAATCAGTTCTCCAGCCAGGCGCAAGCCGCCAGCGCGGCAACGGCCCCGTCGGCCGCGGCGGTAGTGACCTGGCGGATCTTCTTGCCGCGGCAGTCTCCCGCGACAAAAACTCCGGCAGTACCGGTCAGGCAATCCTCTCCCGCGCTGACATAGCCGCCCGCGTCCAGCTTCACCACATTCCGGAACGCGGCATTATCCGGCTCATGCCCGACGGCAATGAACAGACCGTTCAGCTCGATCCATCTTCTCTCCCCGTTCTGCTCGACGATGATGCCGTTCAGTTCGTCGTCCCCCAGCAGTTCCGTGACGGAGGCATTGAGAACAAATTCCACATTGGGCTTGCTCCGGAGTGCTTCGACCAGCTTTTCTTCTCCGCGGAAGCGGTCCCGCCGATGGATCAGGTAGACCCGGCTGCAGGTCTCGCTGAGCAGCAGGGCATCCTGCAGAGCGCTGTTTCCGCCGCCGTTTACTGCGACGATCTGGTCTTTGTAGAAAGCGCCGTCACACACGGCGCAGTAGCCGATGCCGCTTCCCACGAGGTCTTCCTCCCGCTCCACGCCCAGGGGCCGCGGCTTCGCGCCGGTGGCGAGAATCACGGCTCTGCCGTCATACTCCGTTCCATAGGCGCAGCGGATATGCTTGTGGTCGATGCAATCTTCGATCGCGGTTACTTCGTCAATTTCGACCTCTGCCCCCTGCTCCATCGCCTGTTCAGCCATGAGGTTTCCCAGATCCATGCCGCTGACGGAAGGAACCGCCGGGTAGTTTTCCACTCGCGGAGACCAGGTAATCTGTCCGCCCAGCGCGTCCTTCTCCAGGATCAGAACGGATTTTCCCGCGCGGCGGGCATAGACCGCAGCGGTCAAGCCGGCCGGCCCTCCGCCGATGATGATGATGTCGTACATGCCTTCCTCCTGTGCTTTCTTCCTATTCACGAACAGCGTATGGCGATTATTCCATACGCTGTTCTCCGATTCATTCAGTTGCTGATGTTCCTTCTGGGCCTTGCTGCGGTCTTCCGCTGTCTCTCAGGCAGTCTTGCTGACGTAGGCCTTGATGGCGCCGGCACCGGCAAACTTGGTACCATCCGGAAGCACCAGCGTGGGAGCCTGCCGCACCCCGTAGGACTTGGCCAGTTCCGGCTCTTCCGTGGCCAGGATCTTCCGATATGCGAAGCCGAGCTTATCCATGAATCCCATGGCGATCTTGCAGTTCGGGCAGGTTGGGGCGATGAAGAGGATCGGGTCGCCGGTCTGCTCTGCCTTCGGTTCGTCCTGCTGCGGCTTGTCCTCCATCTTGCACTCCAGCGGAACGGGCCCCACATGCTTCAGGAGGGAGTTTGCAACCACATATTCGCGGCGCTCCTTAAACTCCTGGGTCTTGCCGGCGTTCCAGTTCTGCACCGGGCGATAGTAGCCGGTGATGCGGCTGTAGACCTCGGCCTTCTCTCCGCAGATCGGGCAGGTAAAGTGCTCGCCGGTCAGATAGCCGTGCGTCTTGCAAACGGAATAGGTAGGAGAGAGCGTGTAGTACGGGAGACGGTAGTTTTCGGCGATCTTGCGGACCAGACTTGCCGCAGCCTGCCAGTCGGGCAGCTTCTCGCCCAGGAAGGCATGGAAGACTGTCCCGGAGGTATAGCGGGTCTGCAGCTCATCCTGCACGTCCAGGGCGGCAAAGACGTCCTCCGTATAGCCCACCGGCAGGTGGGAGCTGTTGGTGTAATACGGCGTGCCGCCCGGTTCCGCGGCTGTGATGATGTCGGGATAGGTCTCAACGTCATGCTTGGCC
>CAZMXF010000078.1:0-9549 GCA_964570015.1 uncultured Oscillospiraceae bacterium
AGCCTGTTCCGACACCCGCTGCAGATCCTGTGGCAACACCCGAACAAACTCCTGAGCGGGCACCGGAAGAGACTCCGGCTCCGGTACAGGACGCGGCAGCTGCGGCTCCCGCCGAAGCGGAAGAGGGTGCAGCGGAGCCGGCCTCGGTCCAGGAAAACAAGGTTCTTGTCGTTTGCTTCTCCGCAACGGGTACCACCCGCGGTGTCGCGGAAAAGATCGCCGCGCTCACCGGCGCGGAGCTGATTGATCTGCTCCCGGCACAGCCCTACACGACAGAGGATCTGAACTACAACGATCGGACAACCCGCGCAACGGTGGAGCAGAACACACCGGACGTCCGCCCGGAGATCGCCAATGAGATCTCACTGGACGGCTGCACCACGCTCTACCTCGGTTATCCCATCTGGTGGGGGCAGGCGCCGCGCATCATGAGCACCTTCGTGGAAAGCCATGATTTTACCGGCATCACAGTGAT
Organism: uncultured Oscillospiraceae bacterium; assembly: GCA_964570015.1. Taxonomy (GTDB): domain Bacteria; phylum Bacillota; class Clostridia; order Oscillospirales; family Oscillospiraceae; genus Limivicinus. The sequence continues at coordinate 476 of CAZMXF010000078.1, forward strand.
TCCGTTCTGCACTTCCGGCAGCAGCGGAGCCGGACGGACCGGAGAGACGCTGGGCGAGCAGGCGGGGACGGGGACCTTTCTCTCCTCCACACGCTTCAGCGGCAGCGTATCCGAAGCAGATCTGCAGCAGTGGATCGACAGCAGAACCTGAACTAACAACAGGCGGACGGATTCATGCGTAGAACAAAACGATATGACTTTCGGAGAATCGTGGATGTGTGCATGGTCGTTCTCCTGCTCTGCCTGATGTCCTATCAGGTCACGGGAGAAGAAAAGCACGAGTGGACCGGAATCACCATGACCATGACCGTGGTCCTCCATCAGATTCTGAACCGCCGCTGGTATGCGTCACTCTTCAAGGGCAGGTACAACGCCTATCGAAACGTGACGACTGCTGTCAACCTGCTCCTGCTCGGGGCAATGCTGGTGACAGCGTTCTGCGGCATGTCTATGAGCGAGTACGCCGTTCCCTTCCTTTACTGGACAGGAGGCGTCATGTATGTCCGTCCGACTCATCTGGCCATGAGCCACTGGGCCTTTGTCCTGGTGGGCCTGCATCTCGGGCTTCATGTTCCGCTCATGACAGGAAAGATGAAACGGACAGGCAGCACAGGAACGGTGATGACACTCCTCTGTACGGGAATCGCCGGCATCGGACTCTGGCTGTTCCTGAGAAACGGGATGCCCAATTATCTCTTTTTCCGCGTTCCGTTTGCTTTTCTGGACTATGAGAAATCCATCTGGCTTGTTTTCCTGGAAAATGCTCTGATGCTGAGTACTTGGGTGTTTGTCGGAACGCAGATCGCCACGCTGTGCCTGAAGCGGAAGCAGCAGAGAATGAAAAACCAGGCTCTTGCCACCGGCAGCATCGTTGCGGCGGCTGTCCTGGGCCTTGCTCTGAACAGCGTGTTTCCGGGAGAGAATATGCTGGACTTCGACACCGCCGGCTGGGCGGCGATCCCGGAGGCACAGGAAGCACAGAGCATACAGACAGAAGCGCCTGCTGCACAGCCTGTGCAGGCACAGAACACATCTCCGGAGAGCATGGAAGATGGATTTGTGCTGATTCCTGCGGGAAGCTTTCTCATGGGAAGTCCGGAAACGGAAAACTGGCGGATTGGAGACGAAACACAGCATGAGGTCAGGCTTTCCGCGTTTTACATCTCTCCGTATGAAACAACACAGGCGGAATATGAGCGGCTGATGGGGGTAAATCCCAGCGATTTCAAAGGCGAAGCGCTGCCGGTGGACAGCATTTCCTGGCTGGACGCCATCCGTTACGCAAATGCACGCAGTGCAGAGGCGGGGCTGACGCCGGTGTATACTGTCACAGGGGAGAGCGTCCTGTGGGATCGAAGCGCTGCCGGCTATCGCCTTCCGACCGAAGCTGAGTGGGAATATGCCTGCCGCGCAGGAACCGTGACACCCTTTAATCTCGAGAAATCCCTCGATGCCTCAGAGGCCAATTTCTACGGACATTATCCCTATGAAATCGAGGAAAACTATTTTAACGACTCCGTCCTGGAAGCCCGCCCGGGACTGTACCGAGCCGAAACCGTATCCGTTGGGAGTTTTTCACCGAACGCATGGGGGCTCTATGACTGCCATGGAAATGTGAATGAATGGTGCTGGGATTATTACGGCCCCTATGACGCAGCGCAGGACACCGATCCTACCGGGCCGGACAGCGGCACCCGCCATGTCTATCGCGGCGGAGGATGGAATGACTTCGGGAAGAACATGCGCAGTGCCTATCGGGCAGCAGGTCAGGCCGATCTGATCAGCTACAACCTGGGGATTCGTCTGGTGCGAAACGCCGAACCACTTGCGGGCAGTGTCACGGCGCAGGAGGGAATCCCGGATGCCGTGGGCGGCAGGGTACTGATCGCCTTCTTCTCCTGGGGAGGGAATACGCGCGGTATAGCCCATGAGATTCAGCGTCAGACGAACGCGGATCTGTTTGAAATCACACTGGTTGAACCCTATTCCACCGATTACAACACAGTACTGATGGAAGCGCAGCGCGACCAGCACGATCAGGCACGGCCTGAAATCGCGGAGCATATCGAGAACATGGATGCTTATGACACCATCCTGCTCGGTTATCCGAACTGGTGGGCATCGATCCCAATGCCGATTGCTTCCTTCCTGGAGGAATATGACTTTTCCGGCAAACAGATCATTCCCTTCTGCTCTCACGGCGGAGGCCGATTCGGGCAAAGTCTCACGGCCATTGCAAAGCTTACGCCGGATGCAAATATAGGGGAAGGCCTATCCGTCCATTATTCCGGCGGCAGCGGTCTTCCGGACAGCGTGAGTGCATGGCTTCAGAAAAACAACATCGCACTGAGCTGAAGAAAAAAGAGTAAATAAAAACAGGGAGAGCGACCGATGGTGATCGCTTTCCCTGTTTTTAGCTGACATGATAAACTGTGAAGGCACGTTCAGAGAACGGCGCAGCGGATTGGACCGACAGAGACATAGCCGTTGAGGATGGCATAGATGTCACTGCCTTCCGGAGCACCGGAAGAGTCGATGGGCGTGCTGGTGTTCAGAAGCGTGAAACTGCCGTCGGGGTGGTCTTCACGGTGATACAATTCCTGATAGAGTTGAACCGGCGCGAGTCTGCGCCCATAGAGGACTCCCTTGCAGTCGCAGAGCGGAACAGCGGGGAAGTTCACATTCCAGAGCTCCCAGGGAACCGGCGGCGCGGTCATCAGTTCCTCCAGCAGAAAAGGAAGATAATGCTCGGCCACTTCGAAATCGGCGTTCAGCCCTCTGGAAAAAGCAATAGCAGGAATACCTTTCATCAGCGCTTCTGCCGCGGCGCCGATGGTACCGGAATAGGCGTTGTCGAAACCGGCATTGTAGCCGTTGTTGATCCCGGAGAGAACCAGATCCGGAGCTTCCTCCAGCAGGAAACCGACGGCGACCTTCACACAGTCCGCGGGAGTCCCGCCAATACTCCAGGCAGCCTCCACCGGGACGGGAAACTCATACGGACGCACCAGGATCGGGTCGAAGATCGAGATCTTCTGGCTCATCCCGCTGCACTGCTCGTCCGGAGCGGCAACCCAGACACGCCCGAAACGGGAGGCGGCTTCCGCCAGGCGGATGATCCCCTCCGAGTGAATGCCGTCGTCATTGACAATGAGAATGTTCTTGCCCATATTCATGATTCCTCGTTGATTCAGATTGCAGCCAGTATAAAGAAAAGCCGGGAAAAAGTAAAGGGAAAGAATCAAAATCTATATCGGCTCCAGACGGACTGACTGTGCAGGAGAGGGTCAGATTGATACGATGAACTGGGATAGAAGAATCTCAGACCACCGGGCGCGAGGGAAGGCGAGAGACTGGAACGGCTAAAAAGCGTTGAATATAATCTAGAATCAGAAAAGGCTGTTTCTGTGCAAGATGATGAGTTCGTTAGAAGCTCATCTCTGAAATTGTGTAAAATGGCCAACAGGATGCGGAGCAATCCGCGAAATGTTGAGACTATATTGACAATTCTTACAAAGATGATATAATTACTTCAGTCCTTTTAAGGAACACAAATTTTTGAAGAAGGAGAAACAAACGATGAAAAAGATCCTAGCAATCGCGATCGTCCTCTGCATGATGCTGTCCCTGTCGGCTGTGTCTTTTGCGGATGACGCAAAGCCCTTTGAGGGCGAGACACTGACGGTCCTGTACATGACTGGTGTATATGCAGACGCCGCCAGAGCCATGGTTCCCGAGTTTGAGGAAGCCACCGGTGCCAAGGTCGAAGTTGTCGACTTCCCCTATACCGATCTTCACCAGAAAATTCTGCTGGACGCCATCAGCAATGCCGGCACTTATGATGTTGTCGATGTCGCTTCCCAGTGGGACGGTGAGTTTGCACCCTTTATGACCAATCTTGGCGAGTATATTGAAAAAGACAGCTATGATACCACCGTATTCATCCAGAATATTCTGGACAACAGCGGTATCTGGCAGGGTGAGTTCTACGGTATTCCCAATGCCAATACCCCGGGTGTTTTCGCCTATCGTACCGACATTTATCCCGATGGTCTGGCTGACAACTGGGCAGACTATCTGGAGCAAGTGAGAGCCGCAACCAAGGACGGCTTCTATGGCAACAACATCGCCGGTATCTACGGCCAGCTCGGCGGTGTGTTCGACTATGTCCTCTGGTCCATGGGCGGTGCCTGGGCCGATGAGAACTGGAATGTCACCATCAACAGCGAAGAGACCAGAGCGGCGCTGAACTATCTGAAGGCTCTCAATGATGAAGGCCTCGTTAACCCGAACTGGCTGAGCTGGGGCGTTGACGAATCCATTCAGGACTTCCTGGCCGGCAACTCCGGTGTCTGCGAGACCTGGCCGACCCTCGGCCTGACCCAGGCCGGAGACGATCCTGACAAGTCCCAGGTCGTCGGCAAGTGGGCGCTCTCCGTTCCTCCCCATGACAAGACCGGTATCTGCCTGCTGAGCGCATGGGATGTCGCGATCCCCGCATCCTCCCAGCACAAGGATCTGGCCTGGGAGTGGATCAAGATGTATACCAGCTTCGAGAAGCAGTGCGAGTTCTACAACGACTTCGGCATCATGTCTCCGCGTGAGGCCTTCTGGGAGCAGGACGGCATCAAGGGCACCTATATGGATGCGGTCAGAGCTGCCCTTGACACTGCCAACATGTGGTGGCGCGTTCCTGCCTCTACCGAGGTCGACGACCTGCTAAATGTTCAGGTCAGCGCGTTCCTCTCCGGCCAGCAGGATCTGGAGACCACCATCGGCAATATGGAAGCCGGCATCCAGCAGGCTCTGGATAACAACCCCGTGGACGAGGGCATTGTCAACTTCAACCATTAATCCTCTGATCTGAAACGAAACCAGTAACAGAACTGTACGGGCTTGCCTGTCGGAACCACTTCTGCCGGCAGGCAGGCCTGTTTTATCAAGCGAAGATGAGGGAATGCATTGAATACCAATGAACTGAAGACGAAAAACCGGGATAAGAACAGCGACGCCGTATGGTCCTGGATCTTCATGACACCGACGACGGTGTTCCTCGTGATCACGGCTCTGATTCCGCTGCTCTATTCTGTATATATCAGTTTTTTCAAACTGAAGATGAATCTCCCGAACGCGACACCCACGTTTGTCGGATTCGCCAACTATGCCCGTATGCTGACGGATAAGACGTTGAGAGTTGCCACGTCGAACACTTTCAAATTCGCCTTTATCTCCGTAACGCTGGAGCTTATCCTCGGCCTGTTTGTTGCCATGGCCTTCTGCTCTGACCGGCGCTGGGCCCGCCTCGGCACATCGATTCTGCTTGTTCCGATGATCATGGCCCCTGTTGCGATCGGTACACTATGGCGCATGATGCTGGACGGAAACACGGGCGTGATCAATTATCTGCTGAGCTTTCTCGGCATCGAAAGCGTCAACTGGTTGAGCAATCCGAAGTACGCCATGCCGGCAGTCCTGTTTGTCAATGTCTGGCAGCTGGTCCCGTGGGTGGTCATCGTCGCGGCGGCCGGCCTCAAAGCTCTGCCCGGAGACTGTCTGGAGGCAGCGCTGGTGGATGGGGCCAGCAACCGCCAGATTTTCTGGCATATTGTGCTGCCCATGATCAGTCCGCTGCTGGTCATCATCTACATGCTGCGTTTTGTTGATGCGTTCAAAGTCTTTGACACGGTTTATACCATGACAAACGGCGGCCCCGGAACGGCAACGGAAATGCTGCCCAACTACATCTATAAACAGGGCATGAAGTATTTTGACGTCGGATATACGGCGGCACTGGCCATTGCGTTTGTGCTGGTTATGTCGCTTTTCACGGCGATCTTCCTCAGAATCCGGAGAAAAGTGGAGGAGCGTGTACAATGAGCAGGAAAAGAAATAAAACGAGCTCTTCTGTTTCCGAGCGGGTGATCGGGGATTTTGCGGGACGTCCGATACGTGTGATCATTGTCGTGATCAGCCTGATCGCAATTCTCTTTCCACTGTATTGGCTGATTGCAAACTCGCTGAGAACAAAAACAGATTATCTTGCCAATCCTCCGATCCTGTTCAACGCACCTGTTACATTCCAGAACTATCAGAAAATTCTGGTCGAGAACGGAATCTATAAACAGTTTGCCAACACGTTCGTTGTCGCGGCGGTGTCGACGATAATTGCTGTGGTTTTCGGTTCCATGGCGGCGTATTCCACCGTCCGCGGAAGGATTGCAAAAAAGATCCGAAACTTCTTCGGTCTTTGGTTCATGATCCAGAAGATGTATCCGGCCATTGCCACAGCTATCCCCGTGTATCTGGTGATGCGGCATCTGCGACTCATCGATACCCGGTTTGCGCTGATTATCATGAACACAAGTTTTAATCTACCCCTGGTTATCTGGCTGATGATGGGCTTTTTTGAGCAGATCCCGCTGGAGCTGGAAGAATCCGCCAAAATCGACGGAGCCAACTTTGTTCAGCGCTTCTTCCGTATTGTCTTTCCGGTGACAACTCCGGGAATTATCGCGTCCGCGATTCTGGCGTTTGTCGGCGCATGGAATGAATTCCTGTTTGCCGTCATCCTGAGCGTCAACCGCTCGAAGACCCTGCCGGTCGTGATCGCCGGTTTTATCACCGACCGCGGACTGGAATGGGGGCCTATGGCGGCGACCGCTGTCATCACCCTCCTGCCAATCCTGGTAGTTGTCTGGGCCCTTCAGAAGAACTTTGTCCAAGGTCTTGCCATGGGCGCGGTGAAGGGATAAGAGATCAGTTAATACGATACAACAAACCGGAAGAGATCCTGGTGTAAAAGCCCGAATCTGTTCCGGTTTATGCATTTTATCTTTTTTAGCCCTCAAGGCTCAAAGCTTATATTGGTATTGTCCCGGCGTTACTCCGACATATTTCTTGAAAACTTTACAATAATAGCTCTGGTCCGGAAAACCCATGGAAAGAGCAATTTCAGCTAAGGTAAATTTTTTGCCAAGGAGGAGGGATTTACTCTCTTCCACTCGAATCCAGTTCAAATGTTCCCGAAAACTGATGCCAACAGTTTTCCTGAAAAGAGTAGAAAAATAGCTGGGACTGAGACCAATATAGTCAGCAACAACTTTTAAATCAATGTGCTGATTGTAATTATTCGACATATACTGCAGAGCATTCCGAATATACGGATTACCCTTATCTTTTCCCTGAAACATGCAGCTCACGAAACTCTCAAGGACCTCTTGCAACTGCAGACATAATTCTTCCAGTTCCTGTTCTTCGTAGAGTCGGAAAAGAAATTGACTGTTGAGATGGAAAACGCTATCCGGATTTGCACCTCCTTCAATGGCTACACGTGAGAGTAATGTCGTCAGCTCTATAGCGCGAATCCTCACTGCGTCAACTCTTCCGCCTTCGCTGAAGAGCACATGACCAATGATCTCGTTCAAAATGGATTTCACATCTTGAATATTGCCGATACGGGTTTTCTCTAACAGTTCTTTTTCTTTGTTATAGAAAAAAACCAGAGAGTCCGTATAGTTTTCTTCCTTGTAAACCTGGATGGTTTCATTGATGCGCGCCTGCTGTGCCATTTTCTGCTGATTCTGAAGCAGGAGTGCGCGCTCCCCGGGCAGCAGGGGCGCCAGTAACTGCTCCGCGAGTTTTTTCAGCTGGTTGACTTTGATTGGCGGGAGTATTGCAATGTCTTTCAGTTCGTCATACAGTTCCAGCACCATACCGGGAGATAAATTCTGCTTTTCTGCGAGATCGCTGATCAGCGTGCTGTCCGGATGGTCCATCAGAAAAGGTCCGATGATAACACTGCCAAGTAATTTCCGATCTAATATCAGGGGGAAGGCGATATGATTCAAGTTTGCATGGCAGGAGAAGACATAGGCTTCTCCGAGTTCCTGGGCATAAATACCGGCTTTTTTGTGCAGTGTAAAGCACTCATCACGGTTAAAAACATGTTTTTTCAGGATGGCACAGTAGTTAGTCGTATGACCAAAAGACATAAGCAATTGCCCGTCACTGTCTATCAATTGGATTGCCAGACCTGTGAATGCTTGTAAATTGCTTAGAATCTCCCTCATACGCTCTTCCGGTACCAAGGAAAAGACACCCGAACCCACAAAACCACCTCGATTTACCATAAATCAAATAAAAAAACAATAAATAGAACACGATCTTAGTTATTATACAATTGTAAGAATAAAAAAACAATACAAGGATTACTCATGACCTTTTGATCCGCTGAATGGCTTATCTGGATGACCGGGACGGAAAAGGTATAGAGTACAATTTGTGTAAACAAAGAAAAGGCTGAAAGAGAGGACAAGAAAATGACAGGAAAAGAACGCGCACTTCGAGCGATTCACGGAGAAGAGACCGACCGGCCAAGTGTTCTCCCATCTATCGATGTGGCCTATGCCCCGGGGTGCATCGGCAGAAAAGTCGGAGAGTGTTTCAGATCACCTGAACTTCACGCCAAAGCCCTGATGGGCGCTCTCAATGCGTTCCCGGAGCTCGACGGGCTCTATGTGAACCTCTGCCTGTCGGATACGAAGCTGACCAAGCTGCCAAACGGCCTTTACGACGACGGCCATGGGCTGCACTGGTTTGTTCCGGAAGATGACGTCGGAACCGTGAAATACCATGAGATTGAGGAACTGGACGACGAACGAATGGATGAGATCTCCTCTCTGCAGTTTGGTATTCTTGAGACCTTTGCCGCCATTGAGCCACACTATAAAGAGAATTACCTGATTATTCCTGGAATTACGGGCCCTTATTCCCAGCTGGTTTTCATGATGGGACTTGAGAATGTGATGATCATGATGTATGACGAGCCGGACGAACTGAAAGAGGCAATCGCAAAACGTGTAAAGCATGCGATCAGCTGGCTGGATAAGCTGATCGCGCTCGGCGCAGAAGCTGTCTGGATTGGAGAGGGGGCTGCTTCCTCCAGCCTGATCTCTCCGGCGTGCTATGCCGAGTTTGTTGCCCCCTATGCGAAAGAAGTGGTTACGGCAGCCCGGGAAAGAGGCATCCCGTGTTTCATGCATGTTTGCGGAAACATTGTTCCGTCCATCAAAGAA
>CAZMXF010000079.1:0-9540 GCA_964570015.1 uncultured Oscillospiraceae bacterium
TTCAAAGAGAAGATGGAAAAGGCGCTGTAAAACAGCATAATAATACAACTATTTGGCCTTTTCGTCAAGGGTTTGGCCTGAAAATGCCCAATAATTTAAGCATTTTTTAGGTTTTTCCCCCACTTTTGTCCCATTTTCCACAAAATAACATGCCGGGTAATCGTTTTTTAATCCTTCGCGCCCCAATTGTCCGTCCGTTCGCTGATGATGTAACGGGGCCGCTCCTTGGTTTCCAGATAGATTTTTCCGATGTACTCCCCGATGATACCGAGGCACACCAGCTGGACACCGCTGACAAAGCAGACGATGCAGGTCATGCTGGCCCAGCCCGGAACCGCCTTTCCGCAGATCGCAGTGATCAGTGCCCAAAGGCAGCCGATAAAGCTGATGACTGCCACGAACACGCCGAAGCCCGTAATCATCTGCAGCGGTTTCACAGAGAGGCTGGTGATGCCGTCGATGGCAAGCCCCAGCATCTTCTTCAGCGGGTAGTGGCTCTCCCCTGCGATGCGCTCCGCACGGGAATAGCTGACTGTTGTGCTCTGAAAGCCGACCAGCGGCACGAGACCCCGCAGGTACAGATTAACTTCCTTGAAGTTTGCGAACTCTTTCAGGACTCTCGCACTCATCAGCCGGTAATCCGCATGGTTGTAGACGACTTCCGCCCCCATTGCCGAGAGCAGCTTGTAGAAGCTCTGTGCGGTAAAACGCTTGAAAAAGCTGTCTGTCTCCCGGCTCGAACGCACTCCGTATACGACATCATAGCCTTCCAGATAGGCGTCCACCATCTCGTCCATCGCATTGATGTCATCCTGACCGTCGCAGTCGATGGAGATGGTAATATCACAGCGGTCCCGCGCCTCCAGGAGTCCTGCCAGTACGGCGTTCTGATGGCCGCGGTTGCGGCTCTGGGAGATCCCGAGAAAATGCGGATCCTGCTTCGACAGATCTTTGATGATCTTCCAGGTATCGTCCCGGCTCCCGTCGTTGACAAAGAGCACACGGCTGTCTTCACTGATCTTTCCGGCAGCAGCAAGACTCTTCAGCTTGTTCAGGAACAGAGGCGCCGTCATCGGGAGAACCGCCTGTTCGTTGTAGCACGGGATCACGATATAGAGGATGGGTGTCATGTTCACACGCCTCCCTTTTCTTCCGTCCCGAAGAGATAGTTCTCCAGTTCGGATACTTTTTTGAAATAGAGGTTGCTGTTCTGTCTCATGAAGCGCTCGATTTCAGGAATGTCGTTTGCCCAGCCCGCCGCCGCAAAGGGCACGCCGCAGGCATGCGCCATGTCATAGCCCGGCTTCAGATCATCGATCACCAGTGCCTCCTCCGGCTGCAGCGAAAGCTGCTTCAAAACCTCCCTGAGCGGCCATGGCGAAGGTTTTCTCTGCTCCGGCGGCATCTCCCAGCCGAAGATCAGGTCCGGCTCCGGCAGCCCGTTCCATGCGTAATCCCGCAGGATATTCTCCCGGAAGGAATGTGAAATCACTGCCGTATACCCTCCCTGGGCCTTCTGCCGTTCCATGATCTGCCGGATCCCCGTGTAAGCGTCGGGAATGCGGGATCGGACGTACTCCTGCCAGTATCGGGTCTCGAGTTCCAGCATACGGTCGTCCATGCCGTATTCCTCCCGGCACATCGGCAGGAAACCGGGCGCGAAGTTCTTGATGAAGTATTCCTCCAGGCTGCAATGCCGGCCCGGATAGTATTCCTCCAGGAATCGCTCAAAGCAGGGATGGTGGATGGTCGCGGTGCTGTTTACCGTTGTATCGTCATGGTCAAATACGAGGCAGCGGTATCTCATCTCAGTAGAACGTCGCAACCGGCTGTTCGGGCGCCTCACAGGGCTCCGCGGACAGATAAGTAAGCACCGGGCCGCGCTTTCCGTAGGCGCGGTTGAACTTGAAGTTGATTTTCGCCGTCAAAATCATCCAGGTGTCGTCCCGTATGGTTTTTGCATCCTTCCACTGGCACACAAGCCCTGCGAACTGGATGTCCTCCACACAGCAGGTCATCACATGCCGGCCCGCGACGAAGGTCTCGGAGGGCAGTTTCTGCCGTACCAGGGCGCGGCACTTGAAGCGCACGGTCTTTCCTTCGTACTTTTTCGGCTCCTCTGACAGATCGCGGTACCAGGTGGCGTAGTCGTCGTCTCCGATTTCGACAATCGGGGCATCCAGGTCAAAGGGCAGCGGATCGACGATTTCGTCATATTCCACTTTCCCGTCCGGGTATTCGTAAGCGATGTCCGCCCGACGGGACGCACCGCGCACCAGCTTGTGGAACTCCATTTTGTCCATCTCGGGCCGGAAGCGGTTGAACACTGCCAGTTCGCAGCTCTTCAGTTTGTCATAGACCAGCTGGCGCATGTTGTCGTTATAGCGCAGGATCGTGTTCGCATCGGCAAAGAAGAACTCCTGATACACCATCCAGCCCTCCGGAAGTGCCGTATACAGCACATCCAGCAGCCACATCCCGTTATACCCGATCACGACGCGTTCGGCATCGGTCTCTTCCGCCAGCGCTGTCAGGCGATCCGGCGTGAGCTCCGATTGATTCTCCAGCGTGCGGATCTGGACGGTTTTGGACGCAAATTCGTCCGGCGCATACTCTTCTTCGCCCTCTTCACACAGCAGGAGCAGTGTCTTCTCTCCGTTACAGAAGCGCTTGTCTTCCAGTGTCTCCTGTATAAACCGGGTCTTGCCTGCCTCCAGGAAGCCTGTGAACCGGTATACCGGCATATCTTGTTTCTTACGCAAGGCTGAACAGCTCCTTCAGGGCATCTTCCTTGATCTTTGCGCCGATTACGCAGAAGCGTCCGGTTACGGCCGGAGCGCCGCGGCGGATATCCGTCTCGCCCGGGACATAGTCAAAATAGATCCAGTCACCGTCGCTGGCGCTGACAATTCCCTTCGCGCGCAGAACGGCACCGTATTTTTCCTCATCCTCCAGCCTGCTCAGCTTCTCGCGCAGCTCTGCCTCGCTGAACTTCTTCGGGGTCTCCATGCCCCAGCTGCCGAAGATCTCATCGGCATGATGATGGTGATGGTGGTGGCATTCGCACTCCGGATCGTCGCATTCTTCGCCGTCTTCATGGTGGTGATGGTGATGATGGTGCTCATGCTCCTCGTCGTCATCCTCATCGTGGTGATGGTGGTGGCATTCACACTCCGGATCATCGCATTCCTCGCCGTCTTCATGGTGGTGATGGTGATGATGGTGCTCATGCTCGTGCTTCAGTTCTTCCATCTCAGCCCGCAGGCCGTTTTCCTGCATTGCGGCGAGGATCTGTGCTCCGTCCAGCTCCCCCCAGGGTGTTGTGATCAGGCCCGCTTCCGCGTTCATGCCCTTCAGGAGCTCTGTCGCCTCAAGGATCTTCTTTTCGCCGGCAGTGTCCGTTCTGCTCATCACGATGAGGTCCGCGCTGGCAACCTGGTCATTGAAGAACTCGCCGAAGTTGCGTGCATACATCTTTGCCTTGCCGGCGTCCACAACCGTGACTTTCGAGCCGATCTTCGCGTCCTCGACGCGCTCCACCGCTGCCGCGACATCCGAGAGCTTCCCCACGCCGGAGGGCTCAATCAGGATGCGATCCGGTGCATATTCCGAGATAACCTTCTTCAGGGCCTTGGTAAAGTCCCCGACCAGTGTGCAGCAGATGCAGCCGGAATTCATCTCTGTGATCTCGATCCCTGCGTCCTGCAGGAATCCGCCGTCAATGGCAATGTCGCCGAATTCATTTTCGATCAGAACCAGCTTCTCACCCTTGTATGCTTCCTGAATCAGTTTCCGAATCAGTGTGGTTTTTCCGGCGCCGAGAAATCCGGAAAAAATATCGATTTTTGTCATTCTGTTCTTGCCTCCATAAATCAGGACACTCCGATGGGAGTATCTCTTTTCTAACTAATAATCATATCACTCTTGTCAAGGCTCTACAGTTCCCAACCGGAGCGACGCTTTTCTTCATATTCCTTCTGACGCTTCCTGCGGCGGATTTCCGCCTGCCGCCGCTCTTCGAGATACTTTTCTCTCGCTTTTCTGTACCGGATTCGCAGTGCCACATAGAGGGCCGCGATCGTCAGCAGCACCATGGTCACGCCGATGACCCAGCTGTTGGAGAAGAAGTCCTTCAGCTGTCGCTTCATATACTCGGAACGGGCCAGATCCACCTCTTCACGGGTGATGAGGTTTACGGTACCGTAGATCTCTCCGTTGACACTGACCACCGCCTCACCTAGGATCTCTCCCGCTTTGACCGGCGCAACCAGGTCGTTGCGGAAAATGTTGAAGTCCAGGCTGATGTCGTCGTCCGACGTATCCCGCGGCAGCAGCAGCCTCAGGCGCTGCTGCGGATAGAGAACCGCTTTGGCGTGATCCTGCGCCAGCTGCACATCCAGCTCATACACGGCCTCCTGCGTGTCGACGACGTTGCGGTAGGAAAAGTCGGTAAAGCCCCAGTCATAGAGTTTGATCGTGTCTTCAAAGTTCAGATAGTCCTCGATATGCGCATTCAACCAGCCGTCACAGCCCATTACGACTGCCAGAAAGTGCAGTCCCTCGCGCTCCGCGGTGGAGATCAGGCAGTAGCCGGCTGCCCGGGTGTAGCCTGTCTTGATGCCGGCTGCACCGGTGTAGAGATAGCGGTTTCCGCCGTAAACCGACTGGCTGCTGATCAGGGCGTTGGAGTTGTGGTACTCGCGCTCGGCATGGACGTTTGTCGCCGGGATGTTGACGTCGGCGATGTTGCACACCACCATGAAATAGTCGTGTTTGATGGCCTCCTGGGTGATGAGCGCCATTTCGTACGCGGTAGTCTGGTTGTTGTTGGACAGTCCGTTCGGATCGTCAAAGTGCGTGACCTCGCAGCCGATTTCCCGTGCCCGGTCGTTCATCATCGCAACAAAGTTGTCGATGCTCCCGCCGATGAGGGAGGCCAGCACATTGCACGCGTCACTGGCCGACTGGATCATTGAGCAATACAGCAGATCGCGGAAGGTCATCTGCTCTCCCGGTACGATTTCGGCGCTGCTGCTCTCCTCATCCAGGCCCGCGCGGCAGTCCTCTCCCGCCGTCACCATCTCGTCGAGGGTATGCTCGCCCCGCTCCACCGACTCCACCGCCAGCAGCACCGTGACGATCTTGGTCAGACTCGCCGGCGTCACGACGCTGTCCTGGTCTTTGGAATAGATCACCCTGCCGGTATTGAGGTCCACCAGAACGATGTTCCTGCCGTTCAGGGACGGCGCCTGGCTCGCCTGCGCGGCAGGCGCGAAAACCGACAGCGCAAGGCTGAAGAGCAGGGTCAGGGGAAGAAGCTTGATTTTTTTCATTTTATACTCCCGTTTGTTCCAAGAATGTGGTATGATATCAGCAGTATGACGTACATCCGAGGCTGCATGGCCGCTCCCCTGTTCCGGGTGCAGACCGCACAGACCCGGCTGGTTCAATTTTCAATGCAGTCACCGAACAGGCATCCGACCGGAAACAGTATCAAGTTTATATTATAAAGTTTAGCCGTGGGAATTGCAATGGTTTTTTGGAGACGCTATCCATGAAAAAGCAAACCGCCCTGTTCCTAGCTCTGCTGGCATCGGCAGGTTTTTTTCTCTTTCTGCTTCTTCAGACCGTCTTTTTTGCGCTGCCGGGTATTACCGTTCATCCGGCTCGCCGAACTGCCGCAGAGGATCAGCGCATCGAACTGAATCTTGCCGATGAGGCACAGCTGCAACAGCTTCCGGGGATCGGTCCGACGCTGAGCGCTGCGATCGTTTCGTGGCGGGAGGAACACGGCGGTTTCCGCTCGGTCGAAGAATTGCAGAACGTTCCGGGCATCGGTGCGAAGACTCTCGCCGGACTCCGGGATTATGTCTATGTGGGAGAGGAAAGCAAGGATGAAGATTCTGGTCGTTGACGACGAGCGCCCTCTGGTCAAGGGCATCAAGTTCAATCTCGAAAACGAGGGCTATGAAGTTGACTGCTGTTACGACGGGGCCACCGCCGTGGCGCTTGCCCGGGCTAACGCTTACGGGCTCATCATTCTCGATCTCATGATGCCGGAAAAGGATGGACTGCAGGCCTGTCAGGAGATTCGCAGCTTTTCTTCCGTCCCCATCATCATGCTCACCGCACGCAGTGAGCGCAGCGACCTCCTTCTCGGGTTTGAGTCCGGTGCAGACGATTACATCACCAAGCCCTTCGATATTCTGGAGCTGAAGGCCCGCGTACGCGCGCTGCTTCGCCGTTCCGGTCTGAACACAGCTTCGGACGCCGGAGAGGAAGCGGACATTCTCCGCTGCGGGCACGTTGCCCTCTCCGTCTCCCGCCGGGCGGCATTCAACGATGGCGCAGAAGTGGTTCTCACGATGAAGGAATTTGATCTGATGCTCTTCCTGATGCAGAATCCCGGCAAAGTCTTCAGCCGGGAAAAGCTTTTGGATCTCGTCTGGGGCTACGACTACCTCGGGGACTCGCGCACGGTGGATGTCCATATCCGTCGTCTCCGGGAAAAGCTGGAACGCCATCCGGCCAAGCCGGAGCTTCTCCTGACCAAATGGGGTATCGGATATTATCTGAATCCCGTGCCATCTTCCGTCTGATGCCATGACTCATTCCATTCGTTTCAAATTCATCCTGTTTATCCTGGCCATCCTGCTGGTGCTGATCCTCCTGCTGAACCTCTATCCGGTCACGTCTTCCCGTGAGACGATGATCCAGGAAAAGCGCAGTTCTCTCACCAGCCAGGCCTCCGCTGTATCCTCTGCGCTTGCCGGGCTCGACCCGCTTGCCCCGGAAGATGTCTCCAGGATCATCGGCGCATTGGATCTTGACAATTTCGACCGGATTACCGTAATCGGCACGGATGGTCGGACGATTTTCGATGATGGTGAAGGCAGCTTTGATCCGGAGGACCTCCGAACAGCGCTCCGGGGTGAGATCGCCTTTCAGTCTGCCCTGACCGGCACAGACTTCATCAGCAGCATTGCGGTTCCCATTGTCTCTCCGGACGGGCTTCGCGGTGCCGCGGCGCTGTATGAAAACGACCTGGATCTGGCGCGCCTGCTGCTCACGGTCCGGGAACGCATCGCCTTACTTTCGCTTATGATCGGCGCCCTCGTTCTTCTGCTGGCCATCACGTTTTCCTGGGTGGTTCTTCGTCGTCTGAACGATCTCACACAGAGTATGGGAATCGTTGCCGGCGGGAATTACAGCTACCGGCACACCGTTACCGGCAGTGATGAGATCAGTGAACTCGGGCGGGAATTCAACGCCCTGACCGAAAAGCTGGAGACCAATGAGGCCCAGCGCCGGCGTTTTGTCTCCGATGCCTCGCATGAACTGAAGACACCGCTCGCCTCCATCCGCCTGCTTTCTGACAGCATTCTTCAGACCGAGAATATGGATCCGAATACCGTCCGGGAGTTCGTCTCGGATATCCGAACGGAAAGCGACCGTCTGCAGCGCACAACGGAAAAGCTTCTGGTGCTCTCGCGTATGGACGATGACATTAAAGTAGTCCCGGAACCGGTTGATCTCAAGCAGGTGACTTTGGATACGCTTTCCGCCCTGGCACCGCTTGCCCGTGATCGTCGGGTCAGTCTGGGGTCTCAGCTGGATGACGGCTGTGTGGTGATGGCAAGTCGGGAGGACATGGAGCGAATCATTTTCAACCTCGCTGAAAACGCCATCAAGTATAACGTCCCGAATGGGAGCGTTACTGTCCGTCTCTCCCAGGACGACAACTCTGTCCACCTGAGCGTGGAAGACACCGGCATCGGTATCCCGGAAGAAGACCGGCTCAACATCTTCACCCGCTTTTACAGGGTAGACAAGGCCAGATCCCGTCAGAGCGGCGGAAGCGGTCTCGGTCTCAGTATCGTACACGACGCGGTAACTGCCTACGGCGGCAGTATCCGTGTTGGAAATAACAGGCCGCAGGGTTCTGTCTTCATTGTAAGCTTTCCCCGGCCTACATCGGAGGAAACCGGTATATGAATCACATTGTTCAAATCCAAAAAAAGCTTACCGAGCGCGGTCTCTGCGCCATTCTGCTGACTGATGAGAAAAACCAGCGCTATGCCGCCGGCTTTCCCTTCACGGACGGGTTTGTCCTGGTCTCCAGGGAGAAAGCCTGGCTGATCACCGACTCCCGCTACATCGAAGCAGCCGAGGCAGCCGCAGGCGGCTGTGCCGAGGTCCTGCTCTATGACAACAGCCACCCCAAAATGCGCCTGCTCCGGCAGATTCTCACACAGGAGAATCTCTCCTCGCTCGCAGCCGAAGACCGCAAGCTCAGTCATGCGGAATATATGAATCTTGAGCGTCTGCTCGGTATGGGGCTGCATCCCGCAGGGACGCTGATGGAAGAGCTGCGCGCCTCCAAGGACGAGGAGGAACTGCAAAGCATGATCGCCGCACAGCGGATCAGTGAGAAAGCACTGGAAGAGACCCTGCAGATCATCCGCCCCGGTATGACCGAGAAGGAAGTCGCCGCGGAACTGGTCTATCGGATGCTCCGCTGCGGCAGTGAAGGCAATTCCTTTGACCCCATCGTCGTCACCGGGAAAAACACCAGCAAACCGCATGGTGTTCCGGGAGATACCGTACTTCAGCCGGGAGACTTCATTACCATGGACTTCGGCAGTCTGAAAGACGGATACTGCAGCGATATGACACGCACTGTCGCGCTTTGTGAAGCAACCGATGAGATGAAGCAGGTTTATGACATCGTTCTGAAGGCGCAGCTGGCTGGCATTGCCGCAGGCAGAGCAGGAATCCCCGGCAGTGAGATTGATCACGCTGCGAGAGCTGTCATTACAGAAGCCGGCTATGGCGAGTACTTTGGTCACGGCTTCGGCCACTGTCTCGGTCTGGAGATCCATGAGCCTCCCTTCGCCAATCCCCGCGGCCAGGTCATCATGCCGGAAAACAGTGTCTGCAGTGCGGAGCCCGGTATCTACATCCCCGGCCGTTTCGGCGTTCGGATCGAGGATGTCATGATCCTTCGCGCCCAGGGCAGCGAGATCATCACCCGGGCCCCGAAGACGGAACTGCTGATCGTCGGCCGGTAAGGTGCAAAGGAATCGTTAAAATTTTTGAAGTTCATATTATTTTCACATTGTTTTTCAGAAAAACACTATAATAGGAAGTTGAGCAGCAGACCGATTGTTCACAGTTTGATGATACAGAAGCTGGGTATATCCGGATATGCTCAGCTTCTTTTCTTTCATGTACCCCTTGCAATCATATGATCAGAAGGTGATTCCTTATGCAGCTCTGCCACGCCGGTATCGACATCGGCTCCACTACGGTCAAGCTCGTGCTTCTCGACGAAACCGGTGAGCGCGTGTTTGAAGAATACAGGCGTCATTGCGCCCACACCCGCGAGACGCTTGCAGATCTGCTCTCGGATGCCCGGGAGCAGGTCGGCGACTGCATGCTTCTCCCCGGGATCACCGGATCCGGTGCGCTTGGCCTCTCCCGTGCTCTGGAGATTCCCTTCGTGCAGGAAGTCGTCGCTGTCGCTACCGCGCTGCGCAC
>CAZMXF010000080.1:0-9419 GCA_964570015.1 uncultured Oscillospiraceae bacterium
CGATCTACTTCCATCTGCCGGACCGGGCGATGGCAAAGTACTGGAACGACATTTCCTCCGCGGCCCCGAACACCGACTTCATCATCTACAACATCCCGCAACTGGCGGGCGTGGCGCTCTCGAGCGGCCTTCTGCGCACCATGCTGGAGAATCCGCGGGTCATCGGCGTGAAGAACTCCTCCATGCCCGTGCAGGATATCGAAATGTGGCGTGACGAAGGGGCCATCGTCTTCAACGGCCCGGATGAGCAGCTGCTCTCCGGTCTGGCGGCCGGCGCGGTCGGCGGCATCGGCGGGACCTATGCGGCCATGCCGGAACTGTACCTGAAGATCTATGAGCTGACCCAGGCGGGAAAAATCGCCGAGGCGAGAGAAATTCAGGACGCCTGCTGCCAGATGATTTATAAGATGTGCTCCGGTCAGGGCAACATGTATGCCATGATCAAGGCTATCATCCGCGAGATGGGCGGACCGGATGCCGGCGGCGTGCGCGCCCCGCTCTACCCGCTGCAGGAAGGGGATCTCGCAATCGCGGCAGAGACGGCGAAGCAGATCCAGAACCTGATTGCAAAATACTGCTGAGAGAACAACAAGTTTTAAAGAAAGACTCGAGAAGAACACCCTCGACAGAAGATCTGCGAGGGTGCTCTTTTTATACATCCGTGCCGGACTGGTGTGTTGATGGAGTAACTGCTGTCAAGCAAAAAGCGCAAGCCAAGAGCGGAAAAGAAACATACTCTCTCTGGAATGTGTGTGGGTGGTGTCTTGAAGATAGCTGTACTGCTTTGTTGTACTGAGCCGACGAAAGAGTTCTTCCACACAGCGTACAGGGCAAACATTGTCTTTTCCACCGGCAGACAACATAACGGGGATATGCAGGCGGTGTGTATGAGAGAGCGTGTCAATATACCCGAGATTGCGCCAAAAAGTGGCGGAATCTGTCTCAAGGAAGCTGTTTTGAAGAATGCCGTACGCATCTCCCTTCAATTCGGACAAGGGAAAAGCAGTTAGAAATGGAAGATCAGCACACACACAACGAATGCTATCCTGCAGGATAGAGGCCAGCAGCAGCGATGCTCCGCCGCCCTGACTGGTTCCGAAGAGTGAAATCCGGTCTGAGATAACACATGGCTGTGCCCTTGCCCAGCGTATTGCCAGCAAACAATCCAGCAGCCAGTCTTCGTAACCATCCTTCATGCCTCTGGCAGTAAAATCCAGAACCGGCCAGTTTCCATCCTCCATCAGACAATCATGATTCATACCAAATGGAGTAACATAGCCCAAGGGCGAAATATGAAGAATATGGTATCCGTCATCACAGATCTGCGGGTGGTTGCTGATGAAACCACCATATCCAGGAAGATTAACGATCAGGGGGGAAGGGGCTTTGGGAGCGGGCTGCCAATAACCATAGAAATTATGATCATCGGTATGGAAGCAGATAAAACGATTCTCAAGGGTGTTTGGATTATTTCCGAAGCTCTGTGTCACGGGTGAAACCTCGAGCTCTTCACCCGTGACAGGAGTGGATGCAGCACGCTTTATGAGCTCTGACACCCAGCGGTCAATCTCGTCCTGATCCGGGTAACAGGAAAAAGCTTGCACAGGATTGATTTGTACGGACGGATGCATGGTCAAGCCTCCTTTCAAGCATAATATAGCGACTTCTCGTCCGACAGAACAGGAGAAAAGTCGACTAATAATATAACGATCCGCTCAAAAATGGGCAAAATGAAATATTTCCTTTGCTTTTTCCAGAGAAATAGATTATATTCACGTTGTTTGAATCAGTAATGGCAGATCTCGTCCCTGGGAAAGGAGGAAAACAATGAATGCCTTGTACAGCAATTATTCTCCGACGCTTCTATTCGTTGAGCGCTATGTTTTTCCTTCCAATTGGGTATATCCGGAAGCACAGTGCCCTTATTCGATGATTCGGTATATTTTTGCCGGTTCAGCGATCTTTCAGGTAGACGGAGAAAGCTTTACTGTCGGAAGAGGGGATGTTTTCTTTATTCCACAGGGCTGCCGGCTGGAATGCCGCGCAATCGAGCAGGTAGAGTTTATCAGTGTTCGATTCTTTGACTCGATCCAGATACCGGGAGAAAATATGTTGAACTATCTCTGGCATGTGGAACAGTTGTATCGCTTTCCGGATGACGAGGAGATCCGAACTTATTTTGAGAGAATCTATCAATACGCCATTTCGAAATTCAGCTATAAACGGCTGGTAATGCGGGGCTATTTGAATCTGATCTGTGCGAAGCTTGCCGCGTGCTCCAGTGATGAAAATGAACTATTTGAAGAAGACCGCGTCATGCAGGAGACTTTGAATGATGTCGATTACCTGCGTGAGCGGGCGCTTGAGTCAGTAAAAAACAAGGATCCGCGCATCAATATGTTGGTAGAGTATATTACACTGCATCCGGAAAAGAATCTTACACAAGAGCAGATGTGTGAGATGGTCAGTATCAGCGGAAGCACACTGCGCAGAATCTTCAAAAAAGAGACAGGAAAGACCATCTATGAATTTGTAAACGAACGAAAAATGCAATATGCGGCCCATCTGCTGGTAACCACGATTGAGCCTGTTTCGGAAATCAGCTATCAGCTTGGGTATGAATCTCCGAGTTATTTCTCCAAGCAGTTCCGGGAAAACTACGGAGTCAGCCCGCAGGCATATCGAAAGAACTCTAAAGAAGCATGAGAGAAAGAGTCTGCTGCATTGTGCAAAACAACGAAATGCACTGTGCGGCAGACTCTTTTGTGAGCAGATGTTTATATTATTTGCCTAAAATTGTATAGCGCGGGGAAGCCCCTCTTGATATAATTGAACCACAGTTCAAGAAGCGGTTCTTGAAGATAAAAAATGAAAAGAAAGGAAGATACACATGAAAAAACGACTCGCAATTCTGTTGGTGCTTTGCATGATCTTCTCTCTCTGTGCGGTATCAGCGTCTGCAGAAGATGATCTTGCTGGTGAAATCACATTCTGGCACTCATTTACACAGGGGCCACGCCTTGAAAACCTGCAGAAAGCGGCAGATGCATTTATGGAAATGCATCCGAATGTGAAAATAACAATCGAGACATTCTCCTGGGCAGACTTCTATACAAAATGGACAACCGGACTTGCTTCCGGAAATGTGCCCGACATGAGCACCGCACTGCCCAATCATGTGACAGAGATGATTGCTGCCGATGCTGTGATTCCGCTGGATGACCTGATCGACGAAATAGGCAGGGATCGATTCTACGAGGCGCCAATTACCGAGATGACAGCGGAAGATGGTATGTGCTATGCAGTGCCGATCTACTCCCACGCACAGGTGATGTGGGTACGCAATGACCTGCTCGAAAAGTACGGGCTTGAGGTTCCGAAGACCTGGGATGAGCTCTATGAGGCCGCGTCCGTCATTCAGAAGGGCGAGAACGGGGAAGTGTTCGGGTGCTCGGTCCCGCTGGGAACGAATGATATGATGGCAACACGCTATCTGAACTTCTATGTCCGCAGTGCCGGTGAAACACTGGTGACAGAAGATGGAAAGGCAAACCTCACCAGCCAGGCGGTTATTGACGGGATCAATTACTGGATCAAAATGTATGAGGCCAACTCTCCGGCAGAATCCATTAACTACAATGTTCTGGATCAGGCGACACTCTATTATACCGGAAAGAATGCGTTTGATTTCAATTCCGGCTTCCAGATCGGCGGCGTTCAGGCCAATGCACCGGAATATCTGGATTATATCGACTGCTATCCGATGCCGACATTGAACGCAGATGAGGTGCATACCGGATATGAAACCTCGAATATCCCTATGGTAATATGGAAGAATTCAAAACATCCTGAAATCTGTAAGGCGTTTATCGAATACCTCTATGCACCGGAAAATTATGTTCCGTTCCTCCTCTCTGTACCGGTTGGAATGCTGCCCGCACTGAAGGACATTGCTGAAAATGAAGACCTGCTGGCCGATGAGACGGTCCAAAAATATGCGCACGCTCTGTCTGTCATTTCTGATGCGGTCGGTTATGGGACTGCAATCGGTATGGAATTCGGACCACGCCCGGAAGCCGGCCTGGTGACCAGTCAGGGTATTATCGAGAGTATGTTCCAGGATATTATTATTAACGGCACTTCGGTCGAAGATGCGGCGGCGGCAGCCGAAGCAGAACTGAACGATGTGTTCGAGTCTGTCCAATAAACGAGCATATTCTGAAAAGAAGCAAGTGTTACTCCTTAATGAAACGGCGGGGGAGTTGCCGCCCCCGTCGTTTCCCTTTTCAGGAGGAAAAGATATGAAGAAAAGATCCAGAGTAAAATACATCTCCAAAGTAACCTCGTTTGGTTTCATTTTTCCGGCAATTCTGGTAGTCGCGCTTTTGCTTCTGTATCCCGTGGTTTCGAGTGTCTTCTACAGTTTTACGAACAAAAACCTGATCAAGCCAAGTTATGACTTTGTTGGAATCAAGAATTACGTCAAGGTGCTGACTGATGCAAAGTTTCATGCAGCCTTTCTCACCAGCTGCAAATGGACCCTTCTGTCGCTGATTGGACAGATCCTCGTTGGTTTTACAGCAGCGTTGGCACTGGACCATATCCGAAAAGGGAAGGGCGTCTACCGGACGTTGCTGATCATTCCCTGGGCATTTCCATCTATTGTCATTGCACTTGCATGGAAATGGATCCTGAACGGAGTATACGGATTTGTCCCGATCATGCTGGTTAAGCTTGGAATATGCAGAGAGATTCCACAGTTCTTTTCCTCCAGGGAGCTGGTATTCGGAACACTCGTTTTTATCAACATCTGGTTCGGCGCACCCCTGATTATGGTAAATGTACTTTCCGCGCTTCAGACAGTACCAAAAGATCAGTACGAGGCGGCGCAGATCGATGGCGCCAATCCATTCCAGTCTTTCGTATACATCACTCTTCCGCATATCCGTGTTGTGGTGGGTTTGCTGGTCGTGCTGCGTACCATTTGGGTGTTTAATAATTTCGACACGATTTTTCTTATCACGGGAGGAGGTCCGGCCAATATTACCCAGACGATCCCGATCTATGCTTACAATAAGGGCTGGGGATCCAAACAGCTTGGCGTATCCTCGGCAGTGACGGTTATCTTGCTGATTTTCCTGCTGATCCTGTGTGCGATCTATTTTAAGGTGCTGAATAAGTGGGAGAAGGAGGGTGCAAATTGAGACACAGAAAACTGAAAAGTACGGTGGTGTCGGATACGGTGAGTTACATCTATCTGACAGTCCTGGCTTTCCTGGCTGCTTTTCCGCTGGCATGGATCCTGCTCTCCGCATTCAAGGGAAAAGGGGAGATGATCAGCGATCCTCTTCGCATCTTTCCCGCAAGATGGACGGCGGAGAATTTTCGTACCGTACTGATTCAACTGAGATTCGGCAATAATATGCTGAACAGTGTAATTGTCTCTCTCAGCTCGACTGTCATCTGTATTGTTGTGTCATGCCTGTGCGCATACGGGATCGTACGTTTCTTTCCGCGCTTCGGAAAGGTTCTGACACGGGTGCTGATAACAACATATATGTTCCCGACGATCCTCCTTGCAGTCCCATATTCCATCCTGATGGGAAAACTTGGGTTGATGAACAGCAGAATCGGACTGATCATCACATATCTATCGTTCTCGGTACCGTACGCCATATGGCTTCTGGTTGGATTCTTCCAGACGGTCCCGCTGGAGATTGAGGAAGCGTCTTACATCGACGGGGCGGATAAGCTGCAGACCTTCAACAGAATCGTTCTCCCAATTGTGACACCCGGGGTCATTGCAGTTGCAATTTATACCTTTATCAACGCCTGGAATGAGTTCCTTTACGCTTTGATTCTGACGAACAGTTCCAGCAAGATGACGGTCGCGGTGGCACTGAAATCGCTGGAGGGACAAGAGGTGCTGGACTGGGGGGTCATGATGGCGGCGTCCGCAATTGTCGTGATTCCCTCCGTGGTGTTCTTTATGCTGATTCAGAAGAAGATTGCCGGAGGACTTGCGGCGGGATCGATCAAATAAAGAGTCAGGAGACAAGAGAATGGAAATCAAACGTTATGCGCTTGTTGGAACAGGATACTTCGGAATGGCGTTGGCGCGGGCAATTAACGATCTGAACGATGCCAAAATTGTAGCGCTTTTGGAGCATCATGATAATCAGTCGGCTGCCGAAGAGCTTGGATGTGAAACAGAGAAGACACTTGACGCACTCTGCGCAAGGGCTGATGTGGATGCGGTCATTGTTGCAACGCCCAATTATCTTCACAAGGAACCGGTCCTGACAGCGGCAAAGTATGGAAAAGCGGTGTTCTGTGAAAAACCGATTGCACTTTCCTATGCGGACTGTGATGAAATGGTGAAAGCCTGCGAGAACGCCGGAGTTCTGTTCATGGCCGGGCATGTGATGAACTTCTTCCGGGGGGTACATCATGCCAAACAACTAATCCACGAGGGGAAGATCGGAAAGGTTCTTTACTGCCATTCTGCAAGAAATGGGTGGGAGGAACCGCAGCCTTCCATCAGCTGGAAGAAGATTCGATCCAAGTCGGGCGGTCACCTGTATCACCATATCCACGAGCTTGACTGTATACAATTTATTATGGGACCGGCTACAGCAGTAACAATGACAGGGGGAAATGTGGCACACAGCGGACCGGAATTCGGCGATGAGGATGATATGCTTTTCCTGTCACTGGAATTCGGAAATAACACATATGGCATCTGTGAATATGGCTCCGCCTTCCATTACTCCGAGCATTATGTCCTGATTCAGGGAACAGAAGGGTATATCAGAATTGATATGAAAGATACGGGTATGACGGTGTTTTCTGTGCGGGATGGGCTTGAAAAGTTTACCGTCCATGAGACAACCGAAGAGGACGACGACCGGACCCGGATTTATTATGGAGCAACGATGGATGGTGCAATCATGTATGGACATCCGGGCGTCATCCCTCCCCTCTGGCTGCGGACAATCATACAGAAAGAAGTCTCCTATTTTAATGGCATTCTGCATGGAGAAGAAGTGAGTGAGGAATACAGAAATCTGTTGAACGGAAAAGCGGCACGGGATGCAATTGCAACTGCGGATGCCGCGACGCGTTCACTTCGGGAAAACCGGAAGGTGCTTGTATCAGAGATTACAACTTGACAGGGTTGAAAGCATAGAACGCAACTGCCCAAAAGGACAGAGATAACCACAAAACTGCTTGTTGCCAATCCAGTGTCGATGTGGTATGATATTTTAATAAAAATTACAAGAGAAATGGCCTGGGTTTCAGGCCATTTCTGCTGTGAGGAGAATCCATGATGAGATTTAAGAACGCAACGATATTTCTGGCGGATGAGGGCTTTGTCCGCGGCGGGTTTGCCGTTGAAAACGGCGTCTTCAGCGAGATCCGGAAGGGAGAGGGGCCGGAGGACGGCATCGATCTGCAGGGACAGTACGTGATTCCGGGCCTGATTGACATTCACACCCACGGCAATTCCGGGGCGGATTTTTCGGACGGGGACTATGAGGGCCTGAAAAAAATGGCACGGTACCTGGCGGAGAACGGGGTAACCGGCTTCGCTCCGGCGTCGATGACGCTGCCCTATGGCGTGCTGGAGTCGGCGTATCTTACGGCAAAGCGCCTGCGGGACGAGCAGCCGGAGGACTGTGCAGTCCTGCTCGGCATCAACATGGAAGGACCCTTTTTCTCCGAAAAGAAAAAGGGCGCCCAGAACGGAGCCTATCTGCGGAATCCGGACTGGGAGGCCTTTGAGCATCTGTATGAGGTATCGGACGGGCTGATCCGGATCGCGGACCTGGCGCCGGAGCTTCCCGGTGCGGTAGAATTCACCGAGAAGGCCTCGAAGCTTTGCACGGTGTCTGTTGCGCACACGGACGCGAGCTACGATGAGGCCAGAGCAGTCTATGAGGCCGGTGCAACACACCTGACCCATCTATACAACGCCATGCCCGGTATCCATCATCGCAAACCCGGTGTCATCGGTGCGGCTTCGGAATGTGAGCAGGTCTATGCCGAGCTCATCTGTGACGGCCAGCATGTCCACCCGAGCGCAGTGCGGATGGCATTTCGCCTCTTCCCGGAACGGATCTGCCTGATCTCAGATGCGCTGCGCTGCTGCGGTATGCCGGACGGACAGTACACACTCGGCGGACAGGATGTCTTCCTGAAGGACGGGATCGCCCGCCTGGAGGACGGGACTATCGCGGGTTCGGCGGCGACACTGTACCAGTGCATGCAGAACGCGGTGCGTTTCGGCATTGCGCAGGACGAAGCCATCCGTTCGGCGACGATCCACCCGGCCAGACAGCTGGGCTGTGCAGACCGTGTAGGCTCCATCGCAGTGGGGAAGCAGGCTGACTTCGTCGTCTGCGACGCGCAGCTGAACCGGAAAGCCGTCTGGCTCCGGGGAGAGAAGCGCTGCTGACAGAATCGATAAAACGAAGTTAACAGTTTGTTTATTTCCGGTTTAGAATTCAGAGATATAATACAGCCTGCGGTTTCGACCGCGGGCTGTCGTTCTACTGAAAACAAAGGATGAGAATATGAAACTGGAACGGTTGAATGATAAAAAGACGACATGGGTTTACCGGGTAATCCGGTGGCTGGTGTGGCTCTTTTCACCGAAGTATCAGCTGGAGGGAACAGAGAATCTGCCGGATGAGCCGTGTGTGATCGTCGGAAATCACAGCCACATGTACGGACCGATCGAGGGAGAACTCTACACCCCCGGGAAGCACTATGTCTGGTGTGCGGGAGAGATGATGAACCGGGAGGAAGTTGCTGCCTATGCCTACAAGGATTTCTGGTCCGGGAAGCCGAAGGGAACCCGCTGGATCTATCGCATTCTGAGCCATCTGATTACACCGCTGGCCCTCTGTGTGTTCAACAACGCCCATACGATCGCGGTCTACCATGATACACGCCTGATCTCGACCTTCCGGGACTCGATTGAGAAGCTGAAGGAAGGCAACAGCATGGTGATTTTCCCGGAGTGCTACGATGAGCACAACAACATCGTGCATGGGTTCCAGGATAAATTTATTGATCTTGCCCGCTTTTACTATAAAAAAACCGGTGTTGAGCTGAGTTTTGTCCCAATGTATCTTGCACCGAAGCTGAAAACAGTGTATTATGGAAAACCGATTCGCTTCCGTGCGGATGCGGACATCAAAGACGAACGCAAACGGATCTGCGGCGAACTGATGGATGCTATCACGGAGATTGCCGTGTCGCTCCCGGAGCATACGGTGATTCCGTATCCGAATATCTCTGCCCGGTATTACGGGAAAAACATTCCTCTCGAGGTATATGGAAAATGAACAAGCTGAATAAAAAACCGGTTGATTACAGCGGCTTCTCCCTGCGCCGGCTGAACGAGCCGCGCT
>CAZMXF010000081.1:0-7574 GCA_964570015.1 uncultured Oscillospiraceae bacterium
GGTTGCTGACAGCCTGATGGATGAAATCTCCCAGTTCATAGAAGAAAACTGCGAAGCGCAGATTCTGGATGAGGAGAGGGAAATCAGATGACAGTCTATGTGGATGCGGACGGCTGCCCTATTACCCGTATTGTAGAAGAAATAGCTAAGAAATACGATGTTCCTGTCACACTCCTTTGCGACACCAATCATGTGCTCTTGTCTGACTACAGTACGATTAAGGTGATCGGAGCGGGAGCGGATGCAGTGGATAATGCCCTGATCAATCTCTGCAGCAGGGGAGACATCGTTGTTACCCAGGATTACGGTGTAGCCGCGCTGGCACTCGGTAAAGGAGCACACGCGATTCATCAGAGCGGGAAATGGTTCGCCGATGACAATATCGGAGGCCTCCTCATGGACCGACATCTGGGGAAGAAAGCAATGCGAAGCAGTAAACACCATCTGAAGGGACCTGCAAAGCGGACAAAAGAAGATGATCTGCACTTTGCCGAGAGCTTTGAGAAGATGATCAGAACAGTTTCCGGTAAAGTCTGATTATTATAGGAGAGAAGTATGATAACGGGAAAACAGATTTCAGAAGCGAGGAAAAGAAAAGGACTGACACAGGCAGCCCTTTCTGATCTGATAGATGTCAGCCCAGAGGCGGTAAGCAAGTGGGAGAGAGACGTATATTCTCCATCTCCGGAAAAGGAGGAACGCCTGTATCATGTTCTTGGCATTCCGTTCCTGGAGGATGACGGGACAGTCAGCAACGGACGTTTGTTCGATGAGGACCACATGTCGGCATTCTTAAAAGGGAAGATGAGCAATGGACCGTTTCCGGAAGCGCTGAAAGCACTGACCTACGCCAAGGAAAAACACGAAGGTCAGCTGAGAAAGCCGATCTCGCTGCAGATCCCGTACATCAACCATCCCCTTACGATGGCCTGCCATGCTTTGGCGATGGGACTTGAAGATGATGTGCTTCTAGCAGCGCTTCTCCTGCACGATGTATCGGAAGACTGCGGTGTCCCGGCGGAGTCACTCCCGTTTTCAAAAGAGGTCCAGGATATAGTGAAGCTGGTCACGAAGCCCAAACACGGCTTTTCAGAAAGTGCCTATTATGCCGCAATCGCGAAGAATCCAAAAGCCTGCATGGTGAAATGTATTGACCGCTGCAACAATGTCAGCGGCATGGCCATCGGATTTGCTGTGGAAAGGATGCAGGACTATATCGAAGAGACGGAAAAGTACTATCCGGCACTTCTGAAAGTCATTAAGGGAGTACCGGAGTATAACAACGCGGCATGGCTTTTGAGCTATCAGATCAGGAGTCTGCTTCTGACGGCAAAGAGAATCCCCAGATAGTTTGGCAGTGCATATAGACATGAAACTGCATGGATACAGGCTTTCTCACCGCATGTTTACAGAAAAGAGATGGAGAGGGGAATCCCTCTCCATCAAACTATCTATTGGAATATTGTCAATCATTGCAAACGGCGGCTTTTTCCGCCATCAACAGAAATGGTGCTTAGATGACCAGAATTGTAGCACTGCTTTCTGTTAAAAGCCTAAATTCTCTCCAACTAGAACAATCTTGATCCGGCCGGGAATCATGGAGTGCCGAGTGATGACTTCCTGGCAGCAAATCGTATCCGGACCATGGCAGTCACCGCAAAACCCGGTCATGGCGCAGGGAGTCTTCTTGTTGAGCCTCAATGCATTGGGAGGTGCCGCCATATTGTGTACCCGGTTCAGGGCGTCTTCACGTGACATGGCAAGCTTGTTCATGCCGGCTACTACAATCACATTCCGGGGACCATGGAGAAGCATGGCAGTGCGGTTGGAGCTTCCATCAATGTTAACGAGTTCTCCATCAGCCGTAAAAGCATTTGTGCTGAGAAGATAATAGTCAGCCTGTACCTGTTGAGCATAGCGGGCCTGTACTTCTTTGGGATCTGCTGAGAAGCAGCGGGCTACATAGTTGTACTTGTCAGATTTCAGCTCCTCCATAATGCCGGTCTCTTCCAAAGTAACAGATCCGCCGCTTGTAACAACAGATCCTTCCGGAATCATAGAGAGAACCATCGCTTTAGCTTCCTCGGCGGTTTCACAGTAGACGGCTTCCATGTTCCTCCTGGCAAATTTTGGAACCAGAGCTTCAGCCTGTTTACGATAGTATTCTTTCATTACATCCATACCAGTTCCTCCTTGATATGAGATACAATCTCAGTCAACATAATGAATACGTGCTGCGTCCCAGCGGTCTTGCTGCTGACGGCTCTCAGCGGGGTATCCGAGAGGGAACAGGGCGTAAGCACGCAGGTGATCCGGTATATCCAGAATCCTTTCCACGACCTCCATACGATCTTCCAGAGGAGCGATACCCATCCAGACTCCGCCCAGCCCCTGAGCATCCGTCTCAAGCCACATGTTCTCCACGGCGATGGCAAGATCAATCTGAGCATACATAGGGCGAGGACATTCCTTACGGTAGACGGGTACTATGACGACGGGCGCACCTGCAGCGGCTCCGGCATAGGGCTGACTCCTGGAAAGAGACTGAATCTTATCCCAGTTTGTGACCACGTAGAACTCCCAGGGTTGCTGATTGACAGCTGAGGGTGCCTGCATCGCAGCCCGGAGGATGGCGTCTAATTTTTCCTTTTCCACCGGACGGTCCTGAAACTTACGGATACTGACTCTGTGATAAATACTTTCCATTTCATGACTCCTTTTTTGAATAATCTGGGATTAACTATATCCGTTGATGTTACGGCACATGTCTTGTTTGTCCTCTTCCAGAACTGCTGTCAGAGCCATCTTCATGACATCTATAATCTGGGCTCCAGATATTCCATGTTTCTCAAAGGTAGTCTACATGAGAAAACAGATGATTTCAAGAGACAAAAGCTGAGTGCTGTTTGGCAATTGAAAAGAAAAGCATCAAACGTTCTTTTTTGTGATAATCCTGTGACCGTGAATGTGTTATGCTCCGGCCATCGACAAAAGATGAAAGGAACAATGCAGAGATGCGTTATATAGATTTTGGTATGATTATTACAGCAATCATCCTTGCCGGCTTCATATGGAACTTTATTAAAATAATCAGAGTCAAGATGACCGGAATAGAGACAGACGCGGTGGTTACCCGCCTTGTGGAGCACAATACCACCGATGCAGATGGTATCCCGAATGAGTATTACGAAGCTCTCGTCCGCTATCAGACAGAGGACGGAAGAACGGTCAACGCATCACTGGCAAACTCGGATTGTTTCCTGAATATAGGGGATTGGGTCAAGATCAAATACATCCCCGGGAACGAAGACTATCCAGTGCTGACAGGCTGATGTAATTGCCGATGAATATACTGATGAAGAACTTCTTCGAACAATGTTTTTCTAATAGAAACAGACCTTGAATTACCTCAAAGGATTACAAGGTCTGTTTCTTTATCTTCATTTATATATGATGTTACAAGCCGTAATCTCGAATGCAACGCTCAAGGCCGTCAATCATACTGCTGAAGTAAATGCCGTGGCTTCTGGCTTTTGAGCAGTCCATCCACAGATTATGGAGCGGACCGGCATCGGAGAGCTGTACGGAAAGGTTTAATCTGTCCTTCAGCCATTGTGCTGCTTCCAGCATGAAGAGATCGTTCTCACTGCCAAAATTATATGCTCCTCCGGGCAGCAGTGCTGCTTTGGATATGTTATCGGCTATCTCGCGGGCGTAGGTAACCGCCCAGTGCTGGGTGGATGAAAAAGAGAGTTCTTTCTTCGTTAACATGTCCATCAGGAAGTTGCTGCGATTTGGGACACCGTAGATGGGCATATCATACATCCAGCTGGCCCTAAGCATTACAGCATCCGGATTCATGTCCAGGACACGCTGCTCCATTTCATATTTCAAGCGACCATACAATGACTCAGGGAGCGCGTCTTCCTCTTTATACGGGCCTTCGTCCGGACTCCCGCTGTAAACCTGACCGGAACTGAAGATGACAAGCTTAGCATTGGCTCTGGCGAGCAGCGCCGGTAGCTCTACATTAGCATGATATGCTTCCTCCGGATGCCTGGCGCATGTCTGCACATCTGACATTGCAGCCGTATGGATGATCAGATCAAAACCTTCAGTAAGCCTTTCAATGGATTCGGAGCAGAAAGCGCGAAGAGACGGAGCAGGAATAGCGTCTGGCAGTACCTGCATGATTCTGGCGCCGACAAATCCCTTGGGGCCGGTAACAAGTATTTTCATTTGTTCTGTACTCTTTCTGGAAGAAAAATATGGCATAGTTTACCGGACTCAATATTCATAGTCATCACCGCCTACAGGGCGGAGATCTTCAGACGTAAATCTGGGTTGCCTTACGTCATATTTCTTCTTTTCTTTCTTAGAGTGATATTGCGAATAGTGATAGTGAGAACTGACTTCATCAGTATCTCTGTACTCGTCATAGTCTCCGGTTGCCATGTTTCTGTAGAATCCTGTCATAAGGCTTCTCCTTTATACGCATTGCAATCCAACTGCAAATTCCCTGTACAGCCTTTACACTATTACGCGCTGAAGATCATATCACCGAAGTCCTGGGGCCTGTGAAAGTCCGGTTTCTCAGATGTAACCGGATTCCAGCTGAGATAGTGCTTTGCTGCGGTCATGTCTCCGCATTTGTATATATTCGCTCTAAGGACACCGCTGAATTCGTAATCCGGATAGAAGAGGCGAATAAAGTCTAATGGTATGCGGTAAAAGACCTCCCAGCCGTCATCTGTTTTTCCGGCTCTGATGTCAAAGCGGTCGGTCATGTCATCCCGATACTGGATAAATCGATCTGACCTGCTATGGCCAAGTTCGAT
Source organism: uncultured Oscillospiraceae bacterium (assembly GCA_964570015.1). GTDB lineage: Bacteria > Bacillota > Clostridia > Oscillospirales > Oscillospiraceae > Limivicinus. The sequence goes on from CAZMXF010000081.1 coordinate 4,839, forward strand.
ATACAGACATCCGTTCGGATTAATCTCGAAGTTGAAGTAACGGTCTCCGCCATCCGGCATAAAGAAAAACTCAAGACAGCTGTCCTGATAGACCGGGGAGAGGGGAGCAGTGTACTCAGCCCGGATGTCCTTTTCAACCGCCCGCAGATGAACATACAGATTGCTGTCATCGTAGCAGAGCTGAGCGAAGGCTCGAACACCGCAGTCTGGTTCCCAGAGAATGTTATCTGCGGACAGTTCAGGGATCGCATTCCAGTCCGGGACACCTGAGATTCTAGCTATGGTATAGATCCTTACATCAGGCTTTGCCGTGTCGTCCATGGCATCCACATGTTCGGACTTCATTGAGACCAGACTGGCGGTTAGAGCCAAAAATCCTAACGCAACATGGAATAGTTTCATGGTGGATGCCTCCATATGATTCAATATCTTATACAACGAATTAGTTTTCTTGCCCACCGTAGTCTATAAGGATTGTTCTTATATACTTTCAATATCATCACCGACACATATTTCTTTTATGAGTACAGCGTTCTGAATAGCGGCCCGTGAATGGAACTGCAGATAACGCCGGGTTCGCCGAGATAATAGGCGTCGATTTTGATTGTATTGTCCGCAAGCACATTAAGCTTCACTGAAACACAGCCTCTCCGAAACCGAATAACGAAATATATTTTACCATATGTCAGGAAGATAGACAATCTTGAATATATAGAAAAGCTGTTTGATAGATATTGCGGAAAAACTGTTTAAGATGTAGAATAAAAACAGCTCAAAACGACAATTTGCAGAAAGGTGGGATACGTATATGAGCAAATTTGATGCTGTCGTTATAGGCTCTGGGACAGGCGGCTTGTCGGCTGCACTGAGTCTTGCTACGGCAGGAAAGAAAATCCTTCTTCTGGAACAGCACAATATGCCGGGCGGTTGCGCGACAAGCTTCGTTCGGGGAAGGTTCGAATTCGATGCTTCACTGCATGAATTCTGTTCTCTCGGATCTCCCGGAAACTGGGCGATGACCGGTAAGCTGCTGATGGAAAAGTATAAGCTGGACATCAATTGGTGTCTTGTTCCTGAGCTTTACCGTTGTATCGGAACGACCCGCAGCGGAAAGCATTTTGATCTTCGCCTGCCTTGCGGAGTGGAAGCATTTATCAAGGCAATGGAAGAAGCAGTCCCAGGATGCGAGAAACCCATGCATACCTTTATAGACCTGGCGGAGGAATGCAGTGCAGCATATGATTACTTCAATGATCATATGCTCGACGGTGTTGATAAAAACGGGTTCACCTATGTTGACGAAGGCTTGTTTATGAAGAAGTATCCTAACTTCCTTCGGATGGCCGAATATCCTTTTAATAAGGTGCTTCGGAAGATCGGGATGCCGGAAGACGCCATTGACATTCTGGATGTTTACTGGACCTATATCGGGGCGGACTATGAACGAATGAGTTTTGTCCATCAGGCCTGGATGCTGTTAATGTACATCAAGTATCACCCCGCATTCTGCAAAAGGACTTCCCATGAACTGACCATGGCTGGGATCCGGAGGCTGTATGAGCTCGGAGCAGAGGTCTGGCTGAACACAAAAGCCCACAAGGTTGTCTCGGATGATAACGGCAAGATTATCGGCGTGGAGACAGATGCCGGTTTTGTGGAGACGAATTATGTCATTGCGAACATGAATCCCCAGGACGCGTATACGAAGCTTCTGGACAAGAGAATCAAGGTTCCGGACCGTGAAATAAAGCGCCTCAATGCCCAGAAGCACGGTGTTCGTTTCTTTGAGGCTTATGTCGGCCTGAACAAGAGCGTTGAAGAACTCGGCATTCAGGACTATACCATCTTTATGCCCGGTGACCTGGATAACGGAAAGAACTTCGCCTGGTCCAAGAGCATGGAGCTGAATACCCACAGCGTTGTGGTCATTTATAATGTGGTCAATCCCGAAGCAAGCCCAAAGGGGACAACGGCCATGACCTTTACGGTGACTTATACGGAAGACGTATGGGGCACCGTATCTCAGCGTGATTACGCAAAGAAAAAGACGGAACTGTTCCAAAAGGTTCTAGATAACTTCGAGAAAGATACAGGAATCATCATTCATGACTGTATCGAAGAAATCGAGATGGCAACCCCGTGGACCTTCTGCAATTTCCTTGGCACTCCTCAGGGGACGGTCTATGGCTTTGAAGTCAATGAATGGGACACCATGGTGACGCGTCTTCTGACCTTGAGGAAAGAGCAGCCGATCCATGGTTTCAAAACATGCGGAGCAGCCGGCGCACGCGGAGACGGATTCAATCAGACCTACCTAAACGGAGACGATATGGCTAGGCTTCTGCTGGAAGAGATGGAACAGGATGCAAAGGAGGGAACGTAAATGGCCAATGTCAAAATGAGCCCCATCGGGCTGCTGGATATGCTGCGCTTTAAAAACATGAAAGTGCAGCGTGATAAAATCATTGAAAGCACTCCTGTTACCGCTCTTGTTGAAAACTACGCTTCCAATCAGAATGCTGCCGCCAGACACCCGATCAGCCAGTTCTTTACCATCGATGAGATCAAAGAACGTGGCAAGGGTGATGTAAAGACCTATACGCTTCGCAGAACGGATGGACAGAATCCAGCGTATTTCCGTGCAGGACAGTTCGTTGTCATTCGCCAGATGGTAGACGGCAAGCTCATCGCGAGACCTGTAACGCTGTCCTGCGGTCCTGCACTGACCCTGGAAGG
>CAZMXF010000081.1:7674-9397 GCA_964570015.1 uncultured Oscillospiraceae bacterium
AGCTCATCGCGAGACCTGTAACGCTGTCCTGCGGTCCTGCACTGACCCTGGAAGGAAAAATACAGGTGACTGTAAAGCGCGTTGAGCAGGATGCATTCCTCAGTGCATATATCCTTGATAACTGGAAAATCGGCGATCAAGTCGAGACTTCAGGTCCTCAGGGAACATTCTTCTATGAGCCGCTACGGGATGCGAAAAAGGTGATTGCCATCGCCGGTGGAAGCGGTATTACTCCTGTTTTTGCAATGGCCAACGCCATAGCTGACGGGGATGAAGACTTTGATATGACCATCCTTTACGGCAGCAGAACAAAAGCGGATATTTTGTTCCAGGATGAATTTGATGCGATTATGGCCCGCACAGATAAAGTGAAACTGGTCAATGTTCTGAGTGAGGAAGAAGCAGAAGGCTGCGAGAATGGCTTTATCACGGCAGAGCTGATCCGAAAATATGCAGGCGAAGGCACATACAGCATTTTTGCCGCAGGTTCACAGGGAATGTACCAGTTCCTGGACGGAGAGGCTGAAAAACTTGGACTGATCAAAAAGTATTACCGGAAGGAACTTTATGATAACATCGGCCAGCCATGGAACTATCCCGGATATCCGATGGAAGCAAAAGACAAGGTCTTCAATCTGAAAATCAAAATGTGCGACAAGGTATTTGATATCCCGTGCAATGCAAATGAGAACATCCTTGTTGCTTTAGAACGTGCCGGAGTCGCGGGACCCAATCGCTGCCGTGGAGGCATCTGCGGCTGGTGCCGGAGCAGATTGCTTTCCGGAGACGTATTTATTCCGGAAAATACAGACGGCAGACGGGAACAGGATAAACTGGATGGATACATTCATCCCTGCGCTTCCTTTGCAGTAAGTGATCTGTCCATAGAGATGCCTCTGAAAAAATAGGCTTATGCGAAAGGTATCACCTGGTTGAGGGCAGCCTTCTTCAACCAGTTATGATTCATGTAAGATGCATGAACTGCTCCCAAATAGCGAATAATACTATCAACCAGAACAACAAACACTGAAAGGAGAATACCTATGCTGCATGAGGTAAGCTTTAAATCATTTAATGAGAGAGATCTGGTTCAGGGCTGGGTTTATGTACCTGCCTGTGAACCGAAAGGTATTATCCAGCTTGTCCATGGCTTCGGTGAGCATTCCAGACGGTATTTCCACATGATCGTTGCATTTATGGATGCAGGCTTTATCGTGGCTGCGGATGACCATGTCGGGCATGGAAAAACCGCAGTTGTAAACGACAGCTGGGGCGATTGGGGAGAAAAGGGCGCTCATACCATGATGGAGGACGAACATAAGCTGACGGAACTGATGAAGGGCATGTATCCCGGCCTGCCGTACTTCATGTTCGGGCACAGCATGGGTTCGTTCATTGCACGCGATTATATTGCAAAGTACGGGGAGGAACTTAACGGAGTGACAATCTGCGGAACCTGCGGCGCACTTCCTTCTCTGCCGGATACGATGGGAGCGCTTAAGGCGGCTGTGGAAGCTGGAAAAGGGAACGAAGCAGATCCGAACTTTACGACCATGCTCTTCGGATTTATGTTTGCACGGATTGAAGAGCCTGTAAAACTGGGCAATGAATGGATCTGCCACAGCAAATGGGTTCAGGAAGATCATGCCGCTGACCCGTTTGATGCCTTTACCAAGCCGACTAATAACCGCTCCATGCTGTATTTCTGTGAAATGATGGACTG
>CAZMXF010000082.1:0-5425 GCA_964570015.1 uncultured Oscillospiraceae bacterium
CGATGATATGGCAGGCGATGCCCAGCCACAGGAAGTGGGAGTGCAGACGCTCCAGTTCCGCCGTGATCACACGGATGTACTCACCGCGCTTCGGCGTCTCGATGCCGTTGAGTTCCTCCACGCACATCGCGTAGGTAAACGCATGGGAGTGGGAGCAGATTCCGCACACACGCTCCACCAGAACCAGCGTCTGGATCGCGTTGCGCTCCGTGGCCAGTTTCTCGATGCCGCGGTGATTGTAGCCGACAAAGACCTCCGCGTCCTTGATGATCTCGCCCTCGGTATAGAGTTTGGCATGAATCGGCTCCTCCAGTGCAGGATGGTATGGGCCGATAGGAACGATATAGCTCATGCTTTCACCTCCTCGGACGGCTGTGCACTGCCGAGATTCTTCTCCACCAGTTCTTTCAGCGGAGTGACCATGATCTGGCCCTTGCCCTGGGTCTCGAGCATGTCCTCCGGCATGAAGAGCCGTTTGGAAACATCCAGGCCTTCAAAGGTGAAACCGAACAGCTCGTTCAGCTCTCTCTCGGGCCAGGTTGCGGCCTCACAGTAGATATCTCCGATGGAGGGGAAGCTTGTCTCTCCGACCACATGGTAGCTCTCCACGACCGGATCGACGGCATAATCCCATGACACATCCGGCTGGCCGTCCTTGTTGATCAGGCCGTGGATCATCACGAGATATCTGCCCTCCTTCTTCATTCTTTCCGCGAGGGGCAGGATCTCATCTTTACTGATGTCAATCCTCTTGTACTCCTGCAAGTTCATCACCTCTCCAATCCTTCTTCTGCTCTCCGTCAAAAGGCGGATTGCAGACCATACTATGGAATTGCTTTGATCTATGAGAACAGGGCAATGCCCTGAAATCTCCGCATTAACAGATACGCGGCAGCTGCGCGCCAGCCAGCTTTTGCAGGATTCTCCTGCCGCCGAGCCCTGTCCGCATCACCACACGTCCCGCTGCATCCTCTGTCACCCGGCCGATGACGGCCGCGTTCCGCCCCTCCCGGAACTGCTTCATCGTTTCCAGCAGACGCTCCGCGTCTTCCGCTGCACAGATGCAGACCAGCTTTCCTTCGTTGGCGCAGTAGAGCGGCTCCAGCCCGAGCATGTCACAGGCAGAGCGTACTTCCGGGCGTACCGGGATACTGTCCTCCTCCAGCTCGATGCCGAAATGCTGCCCTTCGGTGAATTCGTTCAGCGTCGTGGCCAGACCTCCGCGGGTCGGATCCCGCAGGATGCGCACGGCCGCTCCGCAGGAGAGCATCGCCTCGGTCAGTTCATTTAGTGCTGCACAGTCGGAGAGGATCTCCCCCTCCATCATGCCACTGCGGGCCAGCATCACGCTGGTTCCGTGGTCTCCCACCGTACCGGAAACCAGCACCGCATCACCCGGTTTTACCTCCGCCAGGCCCGGAAGCACATGCTTCTGGTAGCCGATCCCGGCGGTGTTGATATAAACCTTGTCGCCTCTGCCCCGGTCCACCACCTTGGTGTCGCCGGTGACAATCTGTACACCCGCCTTCTCCGCCGCGTCATGCATTGACTGCAGAACGCGCTCCAGCGTCTGCATCGGAAGGCCTTCCTCTATGATCAGTGCACAGCTGAGAAACTTCGGTTCCGCGCCGCACATGGCGATGTCGTTCACCGTCCCGCAGACGGCCAGCTTTCCGATGTCTCCGCCCGGGAAGAAAATCGGGTCCACCACAAAGCTGTCTGTGGAAAACGCCAGTGTCCCGCTCCCGGGGATCAGGGCTCCGTCGCCCAGGACATCAAGAGCGGGATTCGAGAACCCGGGCAGAATATACTGTTCAATCAGGCGGGAGGTTTTCTTCCCTCCGCTGCCGTAATCCAGTGTGATAATCTCGTCCATCAGATCTCCTGATACTTGTACGCCGCGGCGCAGGCTCCCTCCGAGGACACCATACAGGGTCCTACCGGATCCTCCGGCGTACAGACTTTTTCAAACAGGGGGCACTGCCGGGGACGAAGCTTTCCCGTGATCACGTCGCCGCAGCGGCAGCCGTTCTGAAGTCCGGCCTCTCCCGGGCAAATCCGGAAGCGCTTCGCCGCATCGTAATCCGAAAGTTCCTCTTTCAGTGCAAACCCGCTCTGCGGAATCACTCCCAGGCCGCGCCAGTTCGAGCTCTGCAGAGAAAAGGCCTGTTCCAGCATTTTCATGGCCAGGACATTCCCTTCCGGTTTTACCGCTCTGGGATAGGCGTTCTGGATCTTCGGCTCTCCTTCTGCGATCTGTTTCAGCAGCAAATAAACCGCCGCGAGGATCTCTTCCGGTTCAAAACCGCTGATCACGCCCGGCATCCGATACTCCTCCGGCAGGAAGCGAAAACCCGCTTCACCGATAATCGTCGCCACATGTCCCGGGCACAAAAATCCGTCCACCGCGAAATCTTCCGTCGCCATCAGCGCACGAAGCGCCGGTTCCACTGACTTGAGCAGAGAGAGCACCGTGAAGTTTTTCAGTCCGCGTTCTTTGGCCGTCAGCAGGGCCGCCGCGGTGCCCGGCGCTGTCGTCTCAAACCCGACTCCAAGAAAGATGATCTGTTTTCCCGGTTCCCGGGCGGCGATCTCCACTGCATCCACCGGGGAATAGACAATCCGCACATCCGCGCCCAGCGCGCGCCGCCTCAGCAGGCTGTCTCCTCTGCGGCTGCCCGGCACACGAAGCATGTCGCCGTAGCTGGCGAGCACCACATCCCGTTCCATTGCCAGGTCCAGCACCGCGTCGATATCCTCCGGCGGCGTCACGCACACGGGACATCCCGGACCGGAAATCAGCCGGATATGCCGCGGAAGCAGGCTCCGGATCCCGGCTTCTGCGATGGCCATGGTATGGGTCCCGCAGACCTCCATGATCTGCGTCTCTCCCAGCGGAAGAGCCTCAATCGCCTCCAGAAGCCTTCTGCACGTCTCATCCGAGCGCATGCTGCAGTTCCTCCCAGGTCTCCAGATCGTCCATGGCCTGTTCTTCCGGCAGACGTTCAATCGCAAACCCCGCGTGGACCATCACATAATCGCCGAGCTTCGGTTCAGGGATAAAGTCCACCCGGACCGCGCGCCGCATACCGAGGGCCTCCCCGACCGCGTCTTTTCCGTTGATTTCTACCAATTTCAGAGGGACTGCCAGACACATGATTCTATACTCTTTTCAGTCATTACAATATTATGTAAATCGTCAGATTATTGTCAGTTTATACATAGTATAATATATACCTTTTTCTGTTTTTTATCAATAGCTTTCGCTTTGAATCCTTGAATTTTTCTAAACTAACTTTTCATAGGAATTGACTCCTTCTCCCGCCTGTTTCTGTCAAGAACCCACAGCCAAAAGTCCTTCGGCTGTGGGTTCATAGCTGATTGTTTAATTATGTACTATGATTCTTTTTTCCGAACCTGTGTCTTTACCCGATCAGTCCCAGCCGAGCGCTTTCCGTTTGGCTTCGAGATCACTGACGATGCGCTCGCCAAGGGCTTTCGGATCGGTGTCAACGATCATAACGCCCAGGCCCATCTTTCCGGTCTCTTCCTTGAGGAAGCGGGTAACGTTCTCGGATCCGAAGGTCTGCGGTTCGACACAGTGATAGGAATTGAGTCCCAGCAGACGGAAGGCCAGTGCCGCACCGACGCCTTTTTCATTCGCCCATTCGGGACTGGACTGTGCATAAGGCATCTCATGCAGCGCCTTGCCGAGCAGGCTCGCCGCACCGACCAGAATTCCCGTGGAGCGGGTATTATCGACACACTCGCCGACATGCCAGACCGGAGGCATGTTGTACTGCTTCAGGAAGGCCCTGAGGCTGTCTCCGCACTTGGTCTCGACCGCCTCCATGTTGCAGTAGCCCAGCTTCAGCATCGGGAAGGAGGCACACCCATTTGTCAGGATCAGGATGTTGTTCTTCAGCAGGATATCCGCCACATCAACGATACAGCGTTCATAGACCGTCTTCGGATTGGTGCAGCCGACCAGGTTGATGATGCCGCGGATCTGCCCGCTCCTGAGGGCATCTGCCAGAGGCTGGAAGGATCCGCCCAGATCCTTTGTCACGCTCTCCACGCTGAAGCCGAGTTCTGCCTCGACCTCATAGGGCGGGATGAACTTTGGAATTCCCTTGCGGGCCTGATAGCTCTCGATGGCCCGTTCGACAATCTTCCGTGCAATCGCGGTGGTCTCGCCGATGTTGGAATGGGTGTGATCATAGGCGATGTGTTCGGCACCGGGCAGCTTGGTCGAATCCTCGGTTGTGACCACGGTGGTCTTGAAGCAGTTTGCCGCGTTCATGATGGACGGATAAATATCCTGAACATCCGCCACCCAGAGGTCCAGTGCGCCGGTGCTGAGAACCAGTTCGGCTCCGGGAGGATTGCAGAGAGGAATGACATTGTTGTAGCGGTACATGGCTGACAGACCCGTGCAGCAGATGCCGTAGAACTGGATGCCGTCGGCGCCGACTGCCTTCGCCTTTTCCACATATTCCTCGGATTGGCCGAGGCGCACAATCTCACTCACCAGGGTCGGCATGTGGCCGTGAACCGCGATGTTGACGCTGTTTTTCTTCAGCGCGCCGATGTTGACCATGGTCCTTCTGCGCTCACCGACACCAAAGAGCGAATCGGTTGCCAGATTGGTATCCACTACAGTTCCGAAGACAAAAGTCAGGCCGGTTCTCAGGAACTGTTTCATGATGTTCCGCCAGTCACCGTCTGTCGCTTCTCCGGAATTATGCATGGACTCAAAAACTTCATGGTAGGTAGAGATCGGCATGATGTCCAGATCCTTCCAGACCTTCTGCCTCTCGGGCGGTGCGCCGTACTTGATGGTCTGATACTCTTCATCCGCTTCGGGACGTGAGAGGTCAGCCAGCATCACGTTTGCAAAGTCGATGGCAATCTCATTCACGGTACGTCCCTCCGTCGGGATGCCCCAGGCCGCCGCCGTCGCGATCATCTTTTCTTCGCCGACGATCGGCAGGGGGAGCTTCCCTTCCGCCGCCCATTTGAGGGAAAGGATGACTTCCCTGGCATGCATGCCATGCTGGGCCGTACCTGCCGCGACCGCACGCAGCAGATTTCTCGCGACGATCAGGTCCGCATCCGCACCGCAGACACCGCGCGGGCTCTTCTTGGTGATACGACATGGGCCCATGTGGCAGATACGGCAGCAGATGCCCGCCAGACCGAAGTTGCACTGCGGCTGCTGCTTGTCAAAGCGATCAAAGGAATTGTCGATTCCCAGCTGCTCCATCCGCAGAAGCATCGCCTTGACTGCCGGATCGGGCGTCTCCTCGATAACCCGCTGCTTGTTCGGGAAGGTTTTGCGATAAGCGTTTACCGCTTCGTTGTAGTCGGTGATGTCGTTGACATCGTGATGGTGGTGCTCGTGGCAATGCTCGATCACATTGCC